>JAUWKH010000324.1 GCA_030614305.1 Bacteroidota bacterium | reverse complement strand
GTATCTTGCTGAACATCAATAAAATCAAATTTCCAAAGTTTTAATCTTTCAACTAAAAAATATAAAGCAAGCTTTGAAGCATCGTTTTTATAATGAACCATTGATTCTCCGAAAAATGCTTTTCCTAATGACACTCCGTACAATCCACCAACCAATTCTCCATTATAATATGCCTCAACGGAATGGGCAAATCCCTCTAAATGTAGGTTTATATAAGCATTTATCATATCATCGGTAATCCAAGTGCTTTCTCCATTCTTCCTGCGAACATCAGCACAGCACCTTATGACTTTTTCAAAATCAACATTAAATTTAACCTGAAATTTATTTTTATTAATAATACTTTTAAGACTTTTTGAGATTTTCAGCTTTTCAGGAAATAAAACCATTCTTGGATCGGGCGACCACCAGAGAATTGGAGACTCTTTGGAATACCATGGAAAAATACCATTTGAGTAAGAAAGTAATAATCTTTCAACACTTAAATCCCCGCCAACAGCCAATAAACCATCTTCGTTCGATAGCTCAGGATCAGGAAAAATTAACTCATCTGAAAGTAAATATACGGACATTATTTCTTGATAGTATTTATGTTATTTCTAAATCAAATTTTAAAATTAAGCCACATACTGTGGAAATTTGATGTATTAATCACAAATTGCTGGCAAGTCGGCAGTCGGCAGTCGGCAGTCGGCAAAACCAAATTGCTGACTTAAGACTGAAGACTTGTTTGCAAATATCTAAAATATTTTCATTTATTATAAACAATAAAAAAATGGAATATTGGAATATTCCTCTAAAAGATTGCCTTTCATATATTTCCATTTTGCTGCTATTTTCTTTAATCTCAATTAATCTCCATCAATCTCAATCAATCCCCATCAATTTCTATTAATATCTTTTAATTAATTTATTTAAACATGATAAAATAATATTGGAAACTTTAACAATTTCATTCTTTTTAATTATCAAAGGAGGAGCTATCCTGAATGCATTATTCCTGAATAAAAACCTGTCAACTACAATTCCGTTTTTAATAAATAATTTTACAACTTTATCTGTTTGCTCAGAATTTTCAAGCTCAATACTTAGCATTAAACCTTTTTTACGAATTTCTTTTATTAAAGGATGCTTCTGAAGAATTTCATTAAATAAATCTCCTTTTTCAGTTGCTTGTTTAATAAGATCGCCTTCTTTCAAAACCTCCAAATTTGCCAGGGCTGCTGCACAACAAACAGGATGTCCTCCGAATGTTGTAATATGACCAAGTTCGGGATTAAAAGTTAATGAATTCATTATTTCCTTTGAAGAAATAAAAGCACCTATCGGCATTCCTCCGCCCATACTTTTAGCAAGGCATAAAATATCAGGAACAACATTATAATTTTCAAAACAAAACAGCTTGCCTGTTCTACCGAATGCCATTTGTATTTCATCAAAAATTAATAAAGCACCGGTTTTATAACATTTATTTCTTAAATTTTTTAAAAAATCTTTTTCAGGTAAAATTACTCCTGCCTCGGCCTGAATCGGCTCAATAATAACACATGCCGTTTTTTCCGAAATTTTATCAATATCCTGAAAATTATTAAATTCCAAAAACCTGACATCCGGCAAAAGCGGACGAAATGCATTTTTTAAATCTTCATGTCCCATAACACTTAAAGCTCCATGTGTTCCGCCATGATACGCATTTTTAAACGCAATAATTTCTGACCTTCCTGTAAAACGTTTAGCAAGCTTTAAAGCACCTTCAACTGCCTCACTTCCTGAATTTACAAAATATGTAGAATTTAATTTTTCAGGTAAATTATCAGATAAAACCTTTGCAAGCCGAACCTGTGGTGTTTGAATATATTTTCCATAAACCATCAGGTGCATATATTTATCAAGCTGGTTATGAATTGCCTGAATTACCTTTGGATGCCTATGCCCGATATTACTTACTGAAACTCCCGAAACCAGGTCAAAATATTTTTTCCCGTCTTTATCAAACAAATAAATTCCATCAGCTTTTCTTATTTCAAGTGCAAGAGGTTTAGCTGAAGGAAGAGCCAAATATTCAAAAAAAAGTTGCCTTTGTGTTAACATAAAATTTGATTTTATAAATACAAATATATTAATTCCTGACATTAAAAAAAATTTAACCATTTTTTTTATGTTTGGAAAATATATTAATGACAAATGTTTCGGGTAATGGCGAATGTATCCTTTCGGGAACATGTTAAGGTAAAGATGCCTGTCTGGTCTTAGGTTAAAGGGTAAGGTTTTTTCACCTAACCTTAACCTCCTCACAAAAGAGGCTTCAAAACCGTAACCTTTAAACTATTAGACATTAAATTAAAAAAAGCACTTAACATACTTAGTTATTATATACGAAACTTTTGATATTTATATTTAAATTCTTTATAAATTTGCACGACGAATTTAATAAATTAAAATGAATAAAAAAGT
>JAUWKH010000040.1 GCA_030614305.1 Bacteroidota bacterium | reverse complement strand
TGTTGCTTTAATTCAAATTTTGTTTGATTTAAGAACAAGGATTAACCCCGATACGCTAAAGCTACGGGACAGGCGATTTATGATTTTAGAAGCAATGCTGAAAAGTAAACTTTTCTTATATGTGGGTTTTATGTGTCATCAGACTATTGAGAAGATATTTAAAGCATATTTCACTAAAATCAAAAATGAAACAAATTGGATAACTTAGAAATATGATTTATATTTGTCGGTAAATTGAATAAACTTCTGCATTATCAGAAATATTAACTGATAGTGTAGAAGTTCATTCTATATATAACTGCGTTATAGGGCAATAAAGGACAAAGAATACAATGAGGAATATTATTGATGATTTTTCAGATAAGACGAATGATAATTATTTGTTTCTATTACCAATTGAAAGATTTAGTGTTAGTCATAAATTGGAAATGAAAAATATTATAATTTATCCAAAGGGGTCGGTTGATATTGGAAAATTATTACAAAACCAAATTTTCTTAAAAGACAACTCTAAGGATATTGAAAAATTTGAACAAAATACAATAATTGCCTTTTGTTCAACTTCTCCAATTAAATTTCCATCTCAAATAATAAATGACATAAAGTTATTAAATTATGCAACAGAATATTTAACACCTATTATAGATTTTATAATTTATAATTATTGCAGCATTCATAACAATCATACTTTACCTGGGAGAATTGGACAAATTGAAACAGGAGAAACTTTATTATTAATGTTTCACGAAATCGGGAGACCTTTAACTCGAATAATTTCTCAAAAAACTCACACGAATACAATAACTATTGGCAACGGATTAAAAATATATGAAAAAGAATGTTTGAAAGAATTTCAATTATTAAATAATGATATAAGTGAAATAGGGAATGTTACTTTGCGAGTTTTAAGAATGTATGCTCAAATACTTGAAGCAAATACTAATACTGATAAATTCTTTCAGATAATAAGATTATTTGAATTTATTGCTTCTCCAAATGAATATGAACAATTTAAAAAAGTGAAGTCAAAAATCATTTCACATATTGCAACAAGTAGGGAGCAAATACACGAATTAAGTAATGAATTTATATTTTATACATCTGGTAATAATAAAGATGGATTAAGAACTCAAATAATACATCAAGGTAAAAAAATTGAAGAATTAATTAATGAGAACGAAATAATTGAGATTTTTAAAAAACTACATAATTATCTATTTATTTGTATTACAGATTTAATGAATAATTATAATAAAGAATGGGAAGTTATTGAAAATGTTAGGAATGAAAAAAGAGGACTTGCTGAAAAAAATAAAAGAAATATCACAGAAGAAAAATACTCTCCAACATTAATTCTCATAGATGGCGATTTTTTAAGTAATTCAATTAGTAGGTTTCAAAAGGTATATTCAGAAGTCTATCCTCAAAGAGAATTAAACAAAATAAATATCGCTAGTATATGTTATGAAATATTGTTAAACACAAGGAAGTGGGATGAAGATAAAATATATTCATTTCTAATTTTTTATTCAAAAGAAAAAAAAATTCCTTTCATAAAAGAAACTTATGAAGAACTTAACAATAAATCAATAAATACTGATGTTGCTGAGTTTGATTTTTATACGTTTGGGTTAAGCAATGAAAAAGAAAAAATATCTGCTGTTAATAAAGCCCTCTATGAAATAATGAAAGATAAAAAAGTTATTGATAAAATGTTCTTATTTGATAATTTGGTTTTTGTTGGAGATAAAAAAGAGTATGAAAATACAATAATAAATTTTACCGAAAATAGTTCAAAAGATATTGTTTTGGTTAAAAATACAATGGACAGTTTAATTGAAGTTGAAGTGAAATATTTTTCAATTGGACATTTGGTAGGTAAAATATTGAATTTGAAATCAAATGAATTATAAAATCGCCCTATAACACGCAATATAAAAAATTGGGCATAAAGTGGTAAATATGAACTTTTTAACATTAAATAAAGAGCGTAGTAAATTGAAAAATTGGTGCTTCAAAATGCCCAAAATTTCATATTGCAATCGTTGTACCCAATATTAAAAAAAACAATATGGAAAAATATTACATCGTTATTGAGGACCAACAAAAGGGACCATATACGTTAGAGGAATTGAAAGAGCAAGAAATGTTAGTGAGCTAAAAGATATTTTCAAAAAAACTCCACCACCTATACCCAAAAAATCTGACATAACATATAAGGTTGAAGCAGAGATCAAGAAAAAGAAAGAAAGACTTATAAAACCAGAAACAGAGATTACCACAGCAAAAGAGATAAAAACAAACTTTAAGATGATTTTATATGCTCTGGTTATCGGAGCTATTTCATATCCAATAATTTTTGCAATCGATGATGGTTTCAGCCATTTAAATATATACAATAAGTGGGAAAGGCATCTTAGCGGCTACTTTAATTGGGGCACCGCAAGCGAGGAAGCAAAGGATAAAAGGTTAGAAAAATTTAATGATCTAAAAAGCCAAAGTAGGAGATTGGGATGGAGGGGATATTCAATACATAGTTTTGCTTCAAATTATCATGAAGATAAATACCAAGATGCAGCAAAAAATGCAATTTGGCCATCAATTGTTACAATAATTATTGCATCGATTGCTTTAATACTTGGCAGATACATAATTAAAACAGCAAAATGGGTAGAAACTACCTCACGTAAAGAGACATAATTGAAATAAATCAACATAACAATAGTAATCTTTGCACAACCCCATAAAAACCAAATAATCAAGCAAAATAATATTTTCAGTCTAATAGACAAAAAGTGGTTGGTTTTTTGTCAGGATTTGCACATCAATCATTACATTGCTTCATTTTTTAACTTGTAAACATCATTTTTATTATTGAATGAAAAGTTTCAGTACATTAAAAATCAACCTGGTTTGCGAATTCCTTTTCAACGTGTTGGTATGATAACTTATGGGTTTCAACAGGTTAAAATTTAAAAACATTTTGGATAGCTTAGAAATATAATTTATTTTTGTCGGTAAATTGAATAAACTGTTACCATTAACAGGATACACTTGAAGAAAGAGGGGTAGTTTACTTACTATATAAACAAGCAGTAACCCGCAAAATATGTTAACAACATTAAAACAATTTAGTGATCGTATAAATCAACTTATTGATATTGCAAATAGAACACTTGCGACAAAACAGACAAGTTCTGGAAGGTTTAGTTCGTCCCGGGTAGACTCAGAATTATTTGTTGAGTTTAGGACATCTTCTCTTTCATTTATTTTAAACCTTTATGATGAAAAGCATCCTTATTATAAAGACTTCAATGAAATTGTTGAAAGGGCTTCACCTCACGATACTGAACGAGGTCGTGGTATTTTAAATTCAATTAAGACCGAAATTGATGGCGGTTGGCTTGTAACTCTAAAAGGAGTAGTTTCAGCAGAAATTTTTTCAGACTTTTTAGAAATGGCCAACCATCTATTAAAGGAAGGATATAAAGACCCTGCCGCTGTTATGATAGGAAGTGTTCTTGAAGAACATTTAAGACAACTATGTGGTAAAAACGGAATACCGACTGAGCATACAAAAACAGGAAAACCTGTTTCTAAAAAGGCTGACTTATTAAATGCAGAACTTGCTGGTGCTGGTGTTTACAACAAACTAGATCAAAAAAATGTAACAGCTTGGCTTGACCTAAGAAACAAAGCTGCTCACGGTAAATATGGGGAATATAGTCAGCAACAAGTTGAATTTATGTTGCAGACAGTGACAGAATTTATGACAAGAAACAGTTTATGAACAACATAAAGAAAACAACTACATAAAAAAACGGCTTCTGCTAATAGAATCCTAAGACTTATCCAAATCTTTATTTAATTTGAATGGATAGAAGATTAAATTTATTTTTTGATAGAATCCGAAGGATTCAAATGTTTATAGAAAATCAAATAAAAATAAAACATTCGACAGCGATAGGGTCGTTTAAACAAATGGAATTTTTAATTGTCATTCATCTTGCACGTTTACCTTGTAACGAAGTGTACATGAAAGCATAAAAGGGTTAAGAAATAAAAAAATAGAATGAAAGTTTAAGTAAATTAAAAATCAATGCCATCTTTCATATAATCAAGTATGCGGATGACCACGCCTCTTCCAGATATACTTCGCTACGGGACAGGCAAAATTCAGTTTATCACTTTTAGCCAATATTTCATTTAAATTAAAATAAATTCTTTTTATCAAATTTTTTTGTATTGTTTTTCATATCTTTGTATTTAGTTAATATATAAATAATCAGATACAAACAACAATAACACGATCAATATGAGCTTTGAATGGGACATAATAAAGAGATTTTCGGAAGCTGATAGCCCTTGTTTTTCTTATAATGAAGCAAAAGTTGAGTTTAGTGAAAAAAATCCAACGTACCTCGCTCAGGTACTTTCTAAAATGGTTAATGACAGCAAACTTATGAAGCTACAGCATGGATTATACTATATAGTGCCATTAGAACAAAATGGAAAAAAATTTATCCCTAATTGGCATCTCGTAGCCAAATACCTCATGAAAGGGAAAAACTACTATATTGGATATTATTCTGCAATGCAGATTCATAGCCTCATTACTCAGCCCAGTTTGACAGAGATTATCGTTACCGATACTCAAGTAAAGCCAAGTAAAATAGAAATACAAGGTGTACGGTTTCAATTTGTTTATCACAATAAACAAAGGTTCTTTGGAAATGAAAAGACTTGGATAGATGACTATAACAAAATTAATTGCAGCAGCCTTGAAAAAACACTAGTGGATTCATTTATCAATCCACATTATAGTGGAGGTATAGTAGAAATTGCTAAGGCTGTTTACGAAACAAGGGATAAAATAAGCAAAGACAAGTTGTTTAACTTTTTTGTAAGGGCTGGAAGTAAAGTTGCGGCAAGAAGGTATGCTTTTATCTGTGATTTATTAGAAATTAGTGATTCACACCATACAGGATTGTTAGTAAATAATTTAACCGGAACCATTCTAAGACTCGACACTTCTCTTCCAGATGAAGGAAAGATTAATACCCGATATGAACTAAGAATCAACCGTGATATACAAACTATAAAGGAATCCATTTACTCGTGATAAAACCAGGAGAAATAGATAAAATTGCAATCAAAAAAGGTGTCAGGGCAGCACAGATTCAAAAAGATTACGCTATATCCTGGATTCTCTGGGGAATATCTCAAAATATATTTCTGAAAGAGAACTTAGTTTTTAAAGGCGGTACTTGTTTAAAGAAAGTTCATTTTGATGATTACCGGTATTCAGAGGATATGGATTTTACTTTGGTTAATGATGGTGTTGATAATGATGAAGTCATGAAAAATTTTGACTCTTTGTTCAAAGAAGTTTTTAATGCTTCAAGAATAAAACCGGGTGTTGAAGATAATTCATTTGATATTCACGAAAGTTCAGGAAGTATAAAGTTTAAAATTGAATTTAAAGGTCCCCATGGTTCTGATACCATTAAGGTTGATATTACAAGAGGTGAAAAAATTCTATTTGATTATAAGCAAAGAACTATTTTCAATATCTACTCAGATTTAGAACAGGAAGATGAGATAAGGATCAATGCATACTCTCTGAAAGAAGTGCTCATCGAAAAAATAACTGCCTTAATGGGAAGAACAATCTCGAGAGACCTTTACGACTTCAATTATCTCACAGAAGAAGAAGGTATGAAATTGGAGGATGTTTACATCGAATTTATGACCAAAGCTGAAAATAAAGGCCATAACCCAAAAGAATTTATAGATAAAGTAAAACCAAAAGAAGCCATCTTTAAAAGAGACTGGGAGGAAAGCCTGATTAAGCAAATAAAAAAAGGGGACTTACCGGATTTTAAAGAAGTATGGAGAAAAGCAAATAGGAAATTTAGAAAGTTGATTGAGCTATTAGAAAATTAAAAACACCCTGCAAAGGATAAAAACAAGTGGGCGTACAGAGTTGATATATAATTAATTACAAGATATAAGCAATGGTTGTGTTTAAAAAAAGTGTGTTTTAATTCCCACCATTTTTAGCATCTCTATTAATTCCCATATAAAATTTTAAACCTTTACTTTTGTAAAGCATCTAACTTACTTTTATACTAATTCTTAACAGGTTTGAAAAGTAAAGCTGTTTAGAAGTAGTTATGCGTGCTGAATAGACCTTTAAAGTTTTTGCATTTCTATTCAGCATTAGTATAAACCATAATTTATAAATTTTGGCATTTCAAAGCGATAAGGAAATTCTTGAAATGATCCTTGTTAAGGAATCATGTAATTATGGCTTTAACCTGCTGGTTAGAAAATACCAAAAACAAATCTACTGGCACGTCAGGCGTATTGTAATTGACCATGACGACAGTGATGATGTTGTTCAGAATACATTTATAAAAATCTGGAAAAATATTAATAAATTCAGAGAGGAATCCAAACTGTTTACATGGATATATCGCATCGCAACTAATGAGGCATTGAATTTCATTAAACGAAAACGACAAAAATTATTCATACCTTTGGTTAATGTTGAAGAAAGACTTTCCAATTCGCTTTCAGATGACACCTATTTTAATGGTGATGAAATACAATTAAAACTTCAGAAAGCCATCTTGCAACTCCCTGAAAAACAACGATTGGTTTTTAATATGAAATATTATAATGAACTAAAATATGAAGATATGTCCGAAATTTTAAATACATCCGTAGGAGCTTTAAAGGCTTCTTATCACATTGCTGTAAAAAAAATTGAAAAAATTATTACTGAAAATTAAACTTTTTTCAAACAAATGAATCTTATGTAAAATGAATGATAAAAAAAACATACACAAAAATGTCAATAATGAAAATCTTAAGGATTTTGCACCTAATCTTGTAAAATCCTCAAAAGAAAATCCTTTTGATGTCCCTGCTAATTATTTTGACGATTTACCCTCTGTTATACAGGAAAGAATAACAGAAAAAAAACTTCAGCATAATTGGATTGAATTTATTTTAAAACCCCAATATGCAATAGCAGCTTCATTAATTATCGTGGCAATAATTTCAATTGTTTTAATTTTTAAAATGCAAAAACCCGTAAACGAGAACAATTTGTTTACAAATATTTTTTGGGAAGACATACTTGATGAAAATAATTATTTCATTAACGGTCTTGATGAAAATGAATTAATAGCAACACTCATCAATGAAACCGACGATATTAATGATTTGAATCTGTTCAATAATAAATCCACAAACAATAACAATCAGATAAAAAACGACACATCAATCCAATCGGATGATATTATTGAATATCTGATAGAAAAAGACATTAACAATTATGACTTATATAATTTGTAAATTTTAATTTAAACCTTAAATATTAATAAAGTATGAAAAGAATAAAAATCAATTACAGAAAAATAAATATTTTAATATTATTAATGCTTATAAGTTTTTTTTCATATAGTCAGTTTGATTTTGAACAAACGAAACAATTTCAGGAAAAAAAGAAAATAATTGAAGCACAAAAGATTGCATTTATTACAAACGAGCTTGCTCTGACTCCCGAAGAAGCACAGGTGTTTTGGCCGGTTTATAATAAATTTCGGAAAATAAGAGATGAAGAAGAAAAGATTTTTCGCGAAAACCAAAAGGATATTATAAATATTGATTTGCTGTCGGACGAAGATGCAAAAATAATTGCTGATAATCACCTTATCCATGCACAAAGAATGCTTGATATTGAAAAACAATATTACACCGAACTTAAAAAAGTACTGCCAATAAAGAAAATTATAAAACTTCATCATTCAGAGCAGAAATTTAAAAGATTACTCTTAGAAAAAATTAAGGAAAGAAGAAGAGGGTTTTAACTTGGATCATTCAATTATATAAAACCTCATACTTCATGCATAATCTTTGCATGTAAATGTAAATATAGCCATTTTAAGCACCAAACAACAAATTACAAAAAACAAATAAAACACAATTTTTTTAAAATTCAAATAATCAAAGTGAAAACAAATATAATATTAAGATGTTTGGATATTAAATAATTGAGATTTGAGATTTATTTGTAATTTGAGAATTGATAATTGTTATTTTATGATAAGCAACACGTTAAAATGATGCTTTCTCAGAATACTCTTGTATTTGGCATCTATTACTTTCAAGAAGTTAAAAATTACTCCTTCCACTTCTTATACTCTTTAAGCAAGCTAACAGATGATTCATCAGGTGGAGTGCCTATGGTTGTTAATTTTAATTCTTTTAATTTATGCGACCAGAATACAACCGGCATGTCTGCTCCACCATATTCTCCGTTTGAGCTTTCATAATTTTCGGAATCAATAAAACCACATAAGCTATACATGAATGGCTCTTTCTTGTTAAGCTGGAATAAACGTACGTCTGCAAAATCCAAAAATTCAATTTTTACCTCACCACACAAAACACCATTTTCTTCAAACAGCCGCTTATCAATGTTTGCAGCATCGGGATAATCCTTTTCAATCTGATCGCCGGTAATATAAGTTGATATCAGTTCATCAAAATCTTTAGCCGAAATATCAACAGTATCATCTTTTACCGATATAAGATTTATATACTTAATTGTAAGAACCCCGGAATTATCACCGGTAAATTTGAAGGTATATTCTTTTTTTTCAAATGTCAGACAACCACTGGCAAATAGTGCAAAAAAAGATAAAGCAATGAGCAAAAATTTTACATTTTTCATGATTTTTGAGTTTTATGTTTTTTTCAAAGATAATAATAATTTATAAATTGTAAATTTGTTTCCTGAAAATTTGAAGTTATTTTTAATAAAAATCATCAATTATGAATACATCAGTTGAAATAAGTTATTACCCGCTTAAAGACGAGTTTATCCCTCATGTTCTGGATTTCATCAATAGAATGAAAAATTACAAAAATCTTAATATAAAATCAAACGGGATGAGCACCCAGATTTTTGGTAAATATTTTGATGTTATGAATGCCTTAACCGAAGAGATTCACAAATCATTTGAATTACCCCATTCAATTTTTGTTTTAAAAATTGTAAACGCTGACCTTAACATTACATAATGGACTTTAACCAGTTTTTTGAGATTTTATACAATAATATACTTGACTCAAGTTATCTTGAGGTTATTGCGGTTATTTTTGGTTTGCTAAGTGTTTGGTTTGCTAAAAAAGAAAACATACTGGTTTTTCCTACAGGAATTGTAAGCGTGTTAATTTACGTTTATATTTGTTTTTTTGCCAAGCTTTATGCTGACATGGGCATCAATTTTGTCTATTTTGTGATGAGCATTTACGGCTGGTATATGTGGTCAAGAAAAGATGAAAAGAAAAAAGTATTACCTATTTCGTTTTGCTCGATAAAGGAACATATTATAAATATTGTGATGTTTGTTTTTTTCTTCATTGTTTTGAGCTATGTTTTAAAAAACTATACCGACAGTAATGTTCCAATCTGGGACTCACTAACAACAGCCATTTTTATTGTCGGAATGTGGCTAATGGCTTTGAAAAAAATTGAAAATTGGATCGTATGGATAATTGGAGATATAATATCCATCCCGCTTTATTTTTACAAAGGATTGGTATTTACAAGCTTGCAATTCACAATATTTTTAATTATTGCAGTTTTGGGATATATTGAATGGAAAAAGAAATTTGAAGAAGGGAGGCAAATTGCTTAAAAGAATTGCTATTACCGGTCCGGAATCAACAGGAAAATCATTGCTTGCAAAGCAATTAGCCAAACATTATAATACGGTTTGGGTGCCCGAATATGCAAGAGAATATATAAATAATCTGAACAGACCTTATGATCAGGAAGATATTTTAAAAATTGCAAAAGGACAGATAAAAACTGAGAACGAACTGGCTGCAAAAGCCAATAAGATACTTATCTGCGATACAGAACTTTTAGTTACAAAAATCTGGATGGAACATAAATATAAGAACTGCCATCCATGGATTTTGGAAACTATAAAAAAACATACTTACGATTTATATTTACTATGTAATATTGACTTGCAATGGCAACCTGATTCGCTAAGAGAACACCCGCAGAAAAGAGATTATTTTTTTAAGCTTTTCGAAAATGAATTGATTACCCGTAAATTTAATTTTGATATTGTTTCGGGACAGAGTTATGAAAGATCAAAAAATGCCATCAGAATAATTGATAAGT
>JAUWKH010000118.1 GCA_030614305.1 Bacteroidota bacterium | reverse complement strand
ATTGAAAGTTTAAAGGACTATATAAGAATACATACAAATAAAGATTCTTATATGACCAAGCAGCAAATAAGTGTGACAGAAAAAAACTTACCTGATGAACATTTTATCCGGGTTCATAAATCGTTTATTGTCTCTATAGAAAAGATCACAACTTTTTCACCAAATTACATTAGTATTAATGATAAAAATATACCAATCGGAAAAAGTTATAAAGCTTATGTTTTAAATAAGTTGAATTATGGTAAGAATTTTTAAGTACTCCTAAAATTATAGGAAGATTGGAGCTGTTTACAATTCTTATACTTTTTTCTCCGGATTTTTAGAGAAATTGACATCTATCTTGCAACTGCAGCAAGTGCAACTATACCGGTATAACCGGTTCCTACATTAACATTTACAAGTGTAGGTACAAATAAAAGCATCTCCTGACCAATTGATTGATTACTATTGAGAAGGAAGATTTTGCTATCCATTGCTTCATTACTAAATGTGATAGTTGCTTCACCATTGCTATAGCCGGTAACCGTGAGGCTAACATCAATAGTGTCTTTCGTGAAGTTAACATTTGTATTTTGATCTGAAGCCTTTGCATTTATAGCAATGATAGATATTCCCAGAGTGTCATCTGTAAGGCCAATGCTTACATCATTTTTACTTACTATGTCATTATTAACTACTTCGTTTTTGGAACATGCCAAAAACATAAAAATTGTAATTATAAAACCTAAAAATAAAATTCTTTGATTTTTCATTTGATTTAATTTAGTTCAATTTCTGTTATTTTGTTATTTTTAATCAATCTGTCAACTCGCTTTTTGTTCAGTTCCGACCATTTACTATTGTCTTTTATGTGTTCAAATTTATTAATATTTTTTTATCACTAATTATTTTATACGTATTTCTTCAGTATATCCTTCATTTCCGTTTCCTGTTCTTCAATGCTTGATAGTAGCTTGAACTGATTCCGGCATCTGTCAAAATTTTGATTAGGATGATGAATTTTAAAATATTTATCACCATTAAGATAATCTGTCAGAAAACGGATGCCAATAATATAGGTCATTAATTTTGCACCCAAAATCAGATTTTCTTTTTCTGTTTTTGTTAAAACATCTTTTAATTCAGATAAGTATCCCTTTGAAAGTGCTTCAAAAATTTCAAGCCGGACTTTTACTTTGTTAAGGTCTGTTTCATCTTCAGAAACAGGGCTGGTAAAAGTTCGCACCATATCACCGAAATCATATAAAACACTTCCGGGCATTACAGTGTCAAGGTCAATAACACAAAGGGCTTTAGATGAATCTTTATCAAATAAAACATTGTTAAGCTTAGTATCGTTATGAGTAACTCTTTCACGTATTTTTTTAGTTGACATCAGGTTAGAAACTTCATCACTCAGATGTTGTTTATTTATCACAAAATTTATTTCTTTTTCTGCAAATTTTCTCCTGTTATGCTTATCTTGCTTAACAGATATTTTCAGATCTTTTATTCTTTTTTTTATATTATGAAAAAAATAAATTGATTTATAAATAGTTAACGGATTGAAGCTTTTAAGCATTGTCTGAAACTCACCAAAAGCTTTTGCGGCTTCATAAGCAATCTCCGGATTTTCAATAATTTCAAATGATTCACTGTTTTCAATAAAATTTAAAAGCCGCCAAATGTTTCCGTCAGCATCTGTGAAAAAATGATACCACTCTGTTCTTTTTAAAGGAAATAATTTTAGAGGGATTCTACCGGGTTTGTTTTTATAAAAATCTTGCATCTCCCTTATAACCATGAAGTTGTTATAGCATAATCTGTCCGGCTTTTGGAATACATTTGTATTTATTCGTTGTAATAAATATTTGTTTGGAGGCTCTTCATCAGTAATAATTAAAAATGAATCATTAATATGCCCGGAACCATACGGAACGGCAGAAACAAATTCACCTTTGATATCAAAACCTTCTATTATGGATTTAAAATTATAAGGCATGTAAACAGGGTTTGAAAATTAATTACAATCTCAGGATATTTAAAGCATCAATAAACAAGCACCAAATAACAAATAATATCAAGTCCATAAATTTTCAGGGTAATCTCCTTGCTCAACTAATTTTCTGATTTTTTCAATAGTTTTTGGCTTGTCATCTCTATAAGTTACTCCAAACCATTGGTCCTTGCTCCTAAGCATTCTTATAGTTGCTTTTGAAGTTTTTATCAGGTCGTTGATGACAGCCGGAATAAAAAATTCTGCTTTAGGATTAGCAGCGTTCTTTATAATAAAATCACGAAAATAAAATTCAAGGAATTTGAAGATGCTTGGTGTAAAACCCCAAATGTTCATTGATACTGGTGTGTCATCCGGTAAAATATCCCAGTTACCATTACTGTCTTCATAGCCGATACTATTATTTAATTTTTGAATGTTGGTTCGTTCAACAACAGCACTTAAAAAATCTTCAATATCAACAGAACAAATCCCTCGTGAAACCGAGCCAAATTCCGACAAGGTGCTGGAAAGTTTATATCCTGCCAGACAATATTGAGGCATTTCAGGATTAATATCCTCAAAATATTCTTTTATTAACTTATAAGAACCTGCACCATAAAAATCGTCAGCATTAACAACTATAAAAGGTTCACGAATTTTATCTTTTGCAACCAGAACGGCATGGGCTGTGCCCCAGGGTTTTATTCTCTCCGCAGAATATTTAATGCCTTCGGGAACATTGTTTATTTCCTGCAAAACATAATCAGTCTCGATTTCACCTTTTAATTTCCGGTTAAAAATTTCCTTAAAATCCTTTTCAATTTTTTTGTTTATCACAAACACCACCTTTCCGAATCCGGCTCTGATAGCATCATAAATTGAGTAATCAATAATACTTTCTCCTGATGGACCTACCTTGTCCATTTGTTTTACACCACCGTAACGACTGCCGATTCCTGCTGCGAGAATTAATAATGTTGGGTTCATAAGATTTTAAATTAATTATAATTTAATACAAGATATCCATACGGGTTCGCTTTACTTCAAAAGACAAAAGTAAAAAGATAAAAGTAAAAAAGGGAAATTATATTTAATTACGGTTTTGTCAGGCTTCATTGTTTATTGATCATTGGTTATTCTTTAGTATCAAATCAATAAAATATTTATACAAAATGGCAAAATATTTTTCATCACTTTCTATAATCTTTTATTACTAAACCATACCTCAGAAAATAAAAAAGCCCAAATCATTTGAAATGGGCTTTTTTGTTTTGCGGTCCGGACGGGACTTGAACCCGCGACCTCCTGCGTGACAGGCAGGCATTCTAACCAAACTGAACTACCGGACCAATATTTCTAATAACATACTTAACAAAAATGAGGTGCAAAATTAATTATTTTTTTAATACAACAAAATAATAAATAATTTTTTTAACGGGTTTTTTAGAAGGAATCAGAAATTAAATAGAACCTAAATATCAATAACATACGCTCCCGAATCAATAATTGAATAAATTTTAACATTCAATTCATTAGCTTCTTTCTTCCATTTATTTACTTTCCAATATGAATTTGATGAATCAATAATGATTTGTTTTGTGTTAAACAGCTTAACTAAATCCGAAATCTTCACTTCAGGATTGTTTGCAATTATTAAATAATCAACTTCAAACTTTTTTGTATTGGGACAACAATAAAATTTTTTATCCACAATAACTATACGCTTATCAAAAAAACTGATAAAGTTTCCTTTTTTATAAAGCGGAAATCCATCCTGACAAAAAAGAGTGTCTTTTAAATTAAATTTTGCGTTATGCTTCAAGCCCATGTCCCACCAGTTATTCTGAACAAAAAATAAAAATTTGTTTTCTTCATTTATAAATAAAGAATCTGCTAACAGACAATTTTTTCTGCCATTAATAAAATCATAAACCGATGACTTATTAACATTGTAAACTATAAACTTGCGCTGATTGATATGACTATATTTTTTTACCGAAACAATTGATAATAAAACCGCTACACTAGCCAAAGCATAAAAAAGAAATAATTTTCTTTTTTGTAAAAAGAACACTATCAAACTTATCAAAATAAAATAAATTATCAACATTTCAGTAAAGCTTATTGAAATGCCTTTTACTGTTGAAAAAGGAAGATTCTCAATAATTTTTACGGATTGGTTCAAAAACCAAACCATGCCTACAAGAATTTTTGAAAAAACCAATGAAACAAAATGTACAGGGGAAAAAATCAAAACCAAAAAACCTGCATAAATAATAAATCCTGATAAAGGAATAACAATCAGATTAGTGATAATAAAATAATTCGGGAACTGATGGAAATAAAGCAAGGCAATCGGGAAAGTCCCTATCTGCGCTGCAATTGAAACAGTTGTAATTGCCCACATTTTATCGCCCAACCAATTATTAATTATCCATAATTTATACATAGGTTGTTGTAACATCACGATTGCAATAACTGCCGCATAAGACAACTGAAAGCCAACATTTGTAATTATAAACGGATTGATAACTAATAATAGAAAAGCTGAAGCAGCCAGCGAATTATAAATATTGGTTTGCCTGTTGAGCGATTTTCCTATGATTATAAATGAAATCATTGTTGAAGCACGCAAAACAGAAGGCGACAAACCTGTCAACATTGCATAAAACCATATCAGTAAAATTAAAACAACTGCCTTTATATTATTTCCATATCTGAACTTCTTTAAAAAGAATAACATACTGTTTAAAAGCAAATAAACTATACCGACATGTAATCCTGAAACACATAAAATGTGCATAGCTCCTGCTCCGGAATATTCTTTAACAAGTTCTTTATCTAATTTATCATCATATCCTAATAAAATTGCTGAAACTACAGCAAATTCATTTCCTCTGATATTGTTTCTCTCTAATATTTTAAAAAAATTATTCCTTATAGATAAGGCAAATGCAAGGAGTTTATTACAGTTTTCCTTGCTTAAAATTTTCCATTTGCCTGATTTTATGTATGCCTGATGATATATACCTTTATTTGCCAGATATCTTTTATAATTAAATTCCGATGGATTTTGTGGCGGTTTGGTTTCAATAAAATTTGCATTCAATACTATTCGGTCCCCATATCTTATCTCTTTTGAAAGACTATCTTTCTGAAAATATAATATTACCGCTCCTCTTGAATATTCCCATTTATTGAGACCATTGCAAAACTTCAGATTTTGTTCAAATTCGAGGCTGGAGACAAATTCAATCCCGCAGTTAACCTTTGTTAATGAGGAGTTTGAATTTTGTTGACAACGAAGAAGTTGGTCAAAAGATGTGTTTTGCAAAGGTCTCTTATTGTCTGTTTCAGCACTCCTGATGTCAACAATTACTTTATATGAATTTTGCTTCTGCGAAACCGGTTCAATAACATCAACAATATAGTTTCTTTTTTCTACGGGTAACTGAAATACGTGTGATTGTTTGAATTTTGGGGATTTCTGAACCGTAAGCTCAAATCCGGAAAGATAAAGCAAAACAAAGATAAGCAGGCCAAAAACCCAACGGTATTTAAAGCTGAAAAATATATTTGGAATAAATACAATTAACAAAATGATAATAAACAGAACCCCAAAAATAAACAATGGAACATGAATTTCCTGCCCTAATGAAACAGCAGATATAATTCCAAAAATAAACGGGGTGATCAATCTAACAAAAGGGAACTGGTGCCAGAAGTTCATTTATTTTACTAATATTATCTTTTTCATTCTACATTTTACATTCGTCATTTTCTATCTGTTGTTTATTAATACCGAAAAGGGGGAAATGTCAATAAAAAGTAGCAGTTGCAGT
>JAUWKH010000050.1 GCA_030614305.1 Bacteroidota bacterium | reverse complement strand
GTAACCTTTTCAAATGATCTAATTACTTCCAAAACTGAAAAACCGTTTCCCGTACCAAGATTAAAGACCTCAAAATCTTTTTTCATTTTTTTATTTATCATTCTGTCAACTGCAATTACGTGTGCTTTTGCAAGGTCAACAATATGAATGTAATCGCGGATTGCCGTACCGTCAGGAGTATTATAATCGCCTCCGAAAACCCTTAATTGTTCCCTTATTCCAATTGCCGTTTGTGTAATGAAAGGCATCAGGCAATTTGGAATTCCTATTGGTAATTCACCGATAATTGCACTTTCATGTGCACCGATAGGATTAAAATATCTTAAAGCAATTGCTTTAATATCAGTTGTTTTTACCGTGTCGGTAATTATTTCCTCAGAAATCTGTTTTGTGTTCCCATAAGGTGATTCGGCTTTTTGCACAGGTGCATCTTCTGTTACGGGAAGTTCTTCCGGCTGACCGTAAACAGTGCAGGAAGATGAAAAAACAAAATTCTCAATATTATTATCTTTCATACCCTGTAAAATATTTACAAGCGAAAAAAGATTATTACGATAATACATCAATGGTTTTTCAACAGATTCGCCAACAGCCTTGTAAGCAGCAAAATGAATAATGCCCCGTATATCGTTATGACGTTTAAAAAAATCAGCAGTCTTATCCCTGTCAATTAAATCAAATTCTTCAAACTCAGGTTTTATTCCCGTAATTTTTTCAATTGAAGATAAAACATTGATGTTTGAATTTGAAAGATTATCAACAATTATAACATCAAAGCCTTTTTGCTGAAGCTCAACAACCGTATGTGAACCGATATAGCCGGTTCCGCCGGTAACTAATATTTTCATGACTAAATTTTTTATTAATTACAAATGTCAAAATTAATAAATAAATTAATATTTTTGCTACTTAATTATATGAAAAAATCTAAAGTTTTATTTCTGTTAAAAACTTTTGTCTTTATACCCATACGGGCTAACTTCGTGTCGCTTTTATCTTTTGAAGCAAAGCGAATCCGTATGGATATCTTAAAGTTTAGCGCATTATGAATATTGAAGAGATCAGAGAATACTGCCTTTGTAAAAAAGGTGTTACCGAAAGTTTGCCTTTTGATGAAGATACGCTTGTATTTAAAGTCTTAAATAAAATGTTTGCACTTGCCTCTCTTGAAGGCGATTTAAGCATTAACTTAAAGTGTAATCCTGAAAAAGCCATTGAACTCAGGGAACAATATCATGCTGTACAACCCGGTTATTACATGAATAAAAAACACTGGAATACTGTTAGAATAGACAGGTCAGTAAGCGATAAACTTGTCAAACAATGGATTGACGACTCATATAAATTGGTAGTTAGTAAGTTAACTAAAAAACAAAAAGAGGAATTATAATGCCAAAAATCTTATATACACCGCCCGATTATTATCTTGTAAATGAATTACTGACAGATGAACATAAAATTATCCGGAGTGCTATTCGCGATTGGGTAAACAAATCAGTAAAACCGATCATTGAAGACGCAAATCAGGAACACAGGTTTCCTTTACATTTAATAAAAGAGATGGGAGAGCTTGGGATTTTTGGACCCTTTCTTCCTGAGAAATACGGATGTGCGGGTCTTGATCACATATCCTATGGTTTGATTATGACCGAGTTGGAAAGAGGCGACTCTGGAATTCGGTCTGCGGCATCAGTACAAACATCGCTTGTAATGTATCCTATTTATAAATTTGGAAATGAGGAGCAGCGTAAGAAATACCTTCCACGGCTTGCTACTGGAGAAATTATCGGTGCATTTGGCTTAACAGAACCCAACCATGGCTCGGATCCTTCGGGAATGACAACTAAAATTAAGGATAAAGGCGACCATTACCTTTTGAACGGAGCAAAAATGTGGATCACCAATGCATCAATATGCGATATTGCCGTTGTTTGGGCAAAAGATGAAAAAGGTGTAATAAAAGGTTTGATTGTAGAAAAAGGGATGGAAGGTTTTACAGCTCCCGAAACATTTCATAAATGGTCGTTGAGGGCTTCCGTAACAGGAGAACTGGTTTTTGAAGATGTTAAAATTCCTAAAGAAAATGTTCTGCCCGATATTAAAGGTTTAAAAGGTCCGTTGATGTGTCTTAATTCTGCAAGATATGGCATAGCATGGGGAGCTGTGGGTGCTGCAATGGATTGCTATGATACGGCTTTAAGATATGCTAAAGAACGTTATCAATTTAAAAAACCTATTGCTGCTTTTCAGCTTACTCAGAAAAAACTGGCAGAGATGCTTACTGAGATCACCAAAGCACAACTGCTTGTGTGGCGGGTTGGCACACTTCGTAATGATAACAGGGCTACTCCTGCACAAATCTCCATGGCAAAACGAAATAATGTAAAAATGGCACTTGATGTCGCAAGGGAATCACGACAGATACTCGGAGCAATGGGTATTACAGGCGATTTTCCAATAATGAGGCATATAATGAACCTTGAATCAGTAATCACTTACGAAGGTACTCACGATATTCACCTGCTAATAACCGGAGAAGATATTACAGGAATTGAGGCATTTCATTAAAATCATGGTTGCTAACCCATTTGCCAAGGTTGCTAACCTTTTTTTAGGTTAATAACCTTTGTTTGTTTGATTAGAAGTATGAATCAGGGTTACCAACCTAAAAAAAGGTTGGTAACCCATTTTTCTTAAGTTAGTTTATGAACAGTTGATATTTAAGGCATTCTGTAAACTAAAGAGTTGATATTCATACCTGCTCCAACAGAGGCAAATACTACATATTCACCTTTTATCAGCTTATGATTTTTAAGTTTTCCCTTAAACAGAAGATCAATTAAGGTAGGTATAGTTGCCACCGAACTGTTTCCAAGAAATGAAATCGTCATAGGCATAACATCTAAAAGAACTTTGGTTTTTCCATATAATTTAAACAAACGGTTTAGAATCTCCACGTCCAATTTTTCATTTGCCTGGTGTATTAGCACTTTCTTTATATTGTTAAGCATCAGCCCTGCTTTTTCAATTGTATCTTTCACAACCTGCGGAACTGTTGATATGGCATACTCATATAATTTACGACCATTCATTTTTAAAAATATCTCATCACCTTTATAATCAGGATTATAAGATTTATTCATCCACATCAATTTTGAATAGATCATTGTATCCGACCTTGAAGTATCGGATAGAATTCCTACGGGTTCTTTACTTGAAGTTGCCTCAAGAATTACAGCTCCGGCTCCATCAGAATAAATCATGCTGTCCCTGTCGTGTGGGTCTGATATTCTGGAAAGGGTTTCAGCACCGATAATAAGGATTTTTTTTGCATTACCTGATTTAATATAACTATTAGACATTATCACTCCCTGTAACCATCCGGGGCAGCCAAAAGGCAGATCAAAAGCAATAGTATACGGATTCTTTATGTCTAATTTATGCTTTACTCTTGCAGAAATACTTGGAACATAATCAGACCTTTTATTATTTATTTTTACATCTCCGAAATTTTGAGCAACAATTATATAATCTAATTTTTCCTTGTCAATTTTTGCTGACTCTATAGCATTCTTAGCAGCGAAATAAGCAATATCGGAAACAACAAGATTATCGGTAATATGTCTTCTTTCTAAAATACCTGTTATCTTTTCAAACTTACTGATAATTTCTTCATTTGATTCCTTGAATTTAATTCCATCCGGATTATAAAATTCATTATCAAGAAAATCCTTATTGGGAACTCGCTTTGTAGGAATATAGCAACCTGTACCAGTTATTATAGAATAAATTTTATTTCTCATTTAGTAAATTGATAAGTGTTTTGATTAATTTAAGCTAATTGCAAAGATACAAACTATTTAATATATTATTAAAAAAAATAATATGTAATTTAATTTGCAATAAATTATTTGTATCAGGGTTACCAACCTGAAAAAAGGTTGGCAACCCATTTGTCAAGGTTGCTAACCTTTTCTTAGGTTAGTAACCTTTGTTTGTTCGGAAACTTGTGTATCAGGGTTACCAACCTGAAAAAAGGTTGGCAACCCATTTGTAAAGGTTGCTAACCTTTTATTAGGTTAGTAACCTTTATTTAAATATCTTTGTGTTAGATAATAAAAACCTATGCCATCAAAATTCATTTTAACTCCAATTGAATCCGATAGATATTTTCATATTTATAACAGAGGTAACAATTTTGAAAATATTTTTTTCAAACCTGAAAATTATATATATTTTCTAAAAAAATACAAAGAATATCTTTTTGATCATGTTGAAACTTATGCCTATTGCTTATTGCCCAATCACTTTCATTTACTTGTAAAAGTCACTAATGATAATGCAAGCAGCCAGTTTAGAAAATTCTTCCAGTCATATGCATTAAGTATCAACAAGCAAGAAGGCCGGACAGGAAGTTTATTTACTAAAGTTTTCAAACGAATTAAGATAACGAATGATGATTATCTAAAAAGACTTGTATTTTATATTCATTACAATCCTGAAAAACACTCAATATCCGATAATTTCAAAATATATCCTTACAACTCGTATCAAATTATTCTAAGTAATTGTCAAACAAGTTTAGAGCGTAATGAAGTTTTTGAATGGTTTGGAAGTAAAGAAGAGTTTATTGATTATCATACTTATCTTCATGGGGAAATGAAAATAAGTAAGTGTATTTTAGAAGATTGATTGTTTGATTGGAAACTTATATTTAAGGGTTACCAACCTAAGAAAAGGTTGGCAACCCAATTATCAAGGTTGCTAACCTTTTCTTAGGTTAGTAACCTTTGTTTGTTTGAAATTAAGAAACAACCCCAATCATAACCTCAACCTTAGCGTTAGCCCTACGACTGAAAGTAGTCCGCATTGAGCCTAAGCCTGTATTTATTGTATCAGGGTTACCAACCTAAAAAAAAAGGTTGGCAACCCTTTATTGGCAACCCTTTTTACCTGAACATTACAACCGTAATTCCATGACCGCCTCTTTCAATATGCTGGTCTTTGTATTGTTTAATTTCCTGAACTGTTGAAAGGTATTCACGGATCACATCACGCAAAATACCATCTCCCTTACCATGTAAAATATTAACTTCCTTCATGTTTAGTAAAATTGCTTCATCAACATATTGCCTGACAATTGAAATTGCTTCTTCGGCCCTTTTCCCCCTGACATCAATTGATAATTTAAAATTAGCAATTTTATCACTAATAATATTGCTGTATGAACTTTGGGAAACTTTAACTTTTTCTTTACCCGATACTTTTTTTAATTTATTAATTGGGGTTCTGAATTTTACTGAATTAAATGTAATTAAAACATCTTCATCTGATATTTCAATTACTTCGCCAATAGTATCCTGATCGGCAATTTTTACAAAATCTCCAACATTAATAGAAGTATCAACAACTTTGGAAACAGTTTTAATTTTTTTCTTTTCAAGTAAAGGTTTTAATTGTTCATCAGGTTTTTTTCTAATAATTTTTTCTTTGTGTTCCTTTAGCTTTTTTCTGAGTTTTTTTGTTTTTTCTTTTTCTGCTTGAATTTCCCGTATTTCCCTGATTGTATTTTCAATTAATTTATTGGAACCGTCAAGAATTTCCATTGCCTCCTCTTTTGCCCTGCTGATAATACTTTCTTTTGTGCTTTCAATTTTTTCAACAAGACTTTCATATTTATTGATTATTTCGCTAAGAAATTCATCAGCAACTTTTAATCCGGTTTGTTTTTTATCAATTTCACGTTTTTCAAGCTCCAGTTGTTGCAGTTGTTTGTCAAAATCCAATTGTTTTTTACCAGTTTTTTTTTCTGCATTTTTAAGAATGATTTTAGGAAAACCAATTTTTCTGGCAATTTCAAAAGCAAAAGAGCTACCTGGTTTCCCGATTTTTAACTCATAAAGCGGTTGCATATTTTTTGAATCAAAAAGCATAGCACCATTAATTATTCCGCCGGTTTTATCAGCAAATAATTTTAGATTTGAATAATGAGTGGTAATGACTCCAAATGCCTTTTTCTCATTGATTTTTTCTAAAACAGCTTCAGCAATGGCGCCTCCAAGCTGCGGTTCGGTTCCTGTGCCGAATTCATCAATCAGTATAAGAGATCCCTCATCAGCATTTAAAACAAAATATTTTAAATTCAATAAATGCGAAGTATAAGTGCTCAGGTCTTTCTCAAGCGATTGTTCATCGCCGATATCTATAAAGATTTTTTTAAATATACCAAGTTCTGAGTCTTCTTTCAAAGGTACAAGCAAACCTGATTGTAGCATATACTGGATTAATCCGACAGTTTTCAGACAGACTGATTTTCCTCCTGCATTTGGTCCGGAAATTATTAAAATTCTGTTTTTCTTATCCAGTTTTATATCTAAAGGTTCAATTATTTTGTTCTGATTTTTATGAGATAAATAAAGCAACGGATGCCTTGATTTTTTCCAGTCAATCAGGGGTTCATTAATAATTACAGGTTTTACAGCTTCAATGCTGATTGCAAATTTTGCCTTAGCCCGAATAAAATCCAGTAATCCAAGATATTTGAAAGCATTTTTTAAATCTTCGATCTGTGGGTAAAGATAGTTTGTAAATTCAGTAAGGATTTTAATAATTTCTCTTTTCTCTGCATATTCAAGTTCACGTATTTCATTATTTATATCAAAAATATCTGCCGGTTCAATAAAAACCGTTTGTCCTGTTGCTGATTCGTCGTGGATGAAACCCTTGATTTTTCGTTTATTGGCAACCAAAACAGGAATTACAAGTCTGCCGTTTCTTACTGTTGCTTCAACATCTCCGGAAGTCCAGCCGGCTTTTTTGGAAGCAGTTAATGTCTGACTGATCTTTTTATCAATAAAAGACTGTTTCCTGATAAGTTCATTCCGAATATCTTTCAGCTTTTGTGATGCATTATCTTTTATTTTCCCTTTATCATCAATTATATTGTCAATATGCTGCAATAATTGTTTTTCAATAATCACATCTTTTGAAAGCTCCTTCAGATGAGTATATTTTTCACTTTCAGTTTTTTTAAAAAACATCAGACATTGAAATATTGTATTTAATGATGATTTTAAATCAAAAAGTTTTTCAAGGTCAATGATAGTTCCCTTGATTTTTATCCTGTTTAATTCCGGAATAATATCATAATAGTCCTGTATGGGAAATCCGTCTTCAAACATAAGTATCTGCCTGAATTCCTCAACCTGACAAATAAGCTTTTTAATAAGTTCAAAATTGTATGAAAAATATATTTTTTCAATGAACTTTTCGCCAAGCGAGCTCAGGCAATTATTTTTCAGCATTTGCCTGATAATATCAAACCCGATTTTCTGTTCAAAATTTTTGGGATAAATCATGTTTGCAAATTTACAATTAAAAATAATTCTTATATTAGCTAACTTTTTAATTATTAAATAATGAATAATTTTCCAAAAACTGAAAAAAAACACACTTCTGCATTGATAGTTGTAACGGGATTATTTTTCATGTGGGGGTTTATTACCTGCATGAATGACATTTTAATTCCTTTTTTGAAAAAAATGTTTGATTTAACACGAACACAGTCAATGTTTATACAGTTTTCATTTTTCGGAGCGTATTTTATAGGCTCGCTAATTTATTTTTGGATCTCATCAAAAAAGGGTGATCCTATATCAAAAATCGAATATAAAAACGGGATACTTTTAGGCTTATTATTGTCTGCATTAGGATGTATATTATTTTATCCTGCGGCAGCTGTTAAATCCTACGGGCTTTTTCTTGCAGCTTTATTTGTTTTAGCCCTTGGGTTTACCTTATTGCAAATTGCTGCAAATCCTTATGTAGCCCTTCTTGGCAAACCCAACACTGCTTCAAGCCGCTTGAATTTATCACAAGCATTTAATTCTTTTGGAACAACAATAGCTCCTATTGTGGGAGGATATTTGATTTTCCATTATTTCGCAAACTGGGGTAAACCACTGCTGGATAAATTGGGAAACACAATAACCTTAGATTCGGGAGAAGCAATTTCAGCACTTGGAGTTCAATTACCTTATTTAATATTTGCCGGAATATTTATCCTCCTTGCTGTTATAATCAAAATAACCCATCTGCCAAAATTTACAAGCAGCTCAACCATTGAAAAAGGTGCAGGAGCTTTAAAATACAGGCATTTGGTTTTAGGTATGGTGGCAATTTTTATGTATGTCGGTGGTGAAGTAAGTATCGGCAGTGTGTTAATCAATTATATGAACGAATTGGTTGGCTTTACCGAAATGGAGGCAAAATCATACCTTGCTTTTTATTGGGGCGGGGCTATGATCGGTCGTTTTTTAGGTGCTATTTCTTTGAGCGACAAAAGCAATTCCACAAAAACTATTGGCATGATTTTCACTTCAATAGCTACGTTTTTGATAATTTATTTTGCAGTTTATATAGAAAGTGGATTTACTTTCGGATTTATGAATATTGCCCCTTTCCTGATATTCCTTGTATTAAACTTAGTAGCATTTAAATTTGGAAGATCTCTGCCCGGAAGAACCCTAATGGTATTTGCAATAGTTATAATTGTTTTACTTACCACAACACTGTTTACAAATGGAAAATTTGCTTTATGGACAATATTGGGTATAGGATTATTTAATTCGATTATGTGGTCGAATATTTTCACACTTGCCATTAAAGACCTCCGGAAATATACAGCTCAGGGATCATCTTTACTGGTAATGATGATTTTGGGAGGTGCTGTTATCCCTTTAATACAAGGAGCAGTTGCCGATGCTTTAGATGGTTATCAGTATTCATTTTTTGTCCCGATATTCTGTTATGTGTATTTGGTTTATTATGGATGGAAAGGGTATAGAATAAAGTTTGATGTTTGACGTTTGACGTTTGAATGAACTTGAAACTTGAAACCTGCGACACGAAGTTAGCCCGTATGGGAAACATATATTGGTAAGATGCATGAATTTAAAATTAATAAAATCGTTTTTATTGGTGCAGGAAATATAGCTACTCACCTTGCCCTGGCATTGAAGAAAGCCGGTTTTGATATTATTCAAATATACGGAAGAACCGATCATTCAGCTAAAACTCTTGCTGATAAAGTCAAATCATCATATAATTCAAACCTCAACAATTTGAATAAGGAGGGCGACATTTATTTTGTATTAGTTGTTGATTTAGCATTAAAAGATATTTTAAAAAAATTAAATGTTGGTGATAAATTAATTGTTCATACTTCCGGCTCAACACCAATGGATATTTTGAAAGATTCTTCATCAAATTATGGTGTGTTT
>JAUWKH010000086.1 GCA_030614305.1 Bacteroidota bacterium | reverse complement strand
TTTCAGCACTTCGTTCAAAAGTTTTTCTTTATTAATTGGGACAACTCCAACTTCTTCGCAAACAATGCCACCTGCCAAATTTGAGATAGATGCAATGATTTCTGGAGGCAGATTTAACGACAAGCAAAGTGACGCTACACTTATCACTGTGTCGCCGGCTCCTGAAACATCAGCAACTGAACGAACATGGGCGGGAATGGAATGAGTTATAAATTTGTCATCTTTTGTAAATAAACTGATAAATACACCTGCTTCCGATAAAGTAGTCAGTACTATCTTTATATTTTGATTTTTATGCAGAAGATGAGTGGCATTAGCTAATTCGTTAATATTATTTGCATTAAAATCAATGCTTAAACCTTCTTTCAGTTCCTTCAGGTTGGGTTTAAAAAGAGTTACATTTTTATATGTGTTAAAGTTTTTCTTTTTGGGATCAACTATAACCGGAATGTTTAAGTCATTGGCTGTTGAAATTATTTTTTGAATTAAGTTTGTGGTATTAATGCCTTTATTGTAATCCTGAAAAATAACCGCATCAATATTTTCTTGTTTCAACAATTTAGTAATTATTGAAACAAGTTGTTTTTCATCATCTTTATCAAGGTCGGAAGTTATTTCCTCATCTACTCTAAGCATTTGAGTATTATTTCCGATAACTCTGAATTTTGTTGTTGTAATCCGTTTTGAACTTTTATGAATGCCTTGTATTGAAAGATTATCATTTTTAAGCAGATTGATAAAGTCATCACCTTTTTGGTCGTTTCCAATAACCGAACAAAGTATAGGTTCAGCACCAAGTGCTTTAATGTTAAGAGCTACATTAGCAGCACCTCCCAAACGGTTTGCTCTTTTTTTTACAGAAACAACTGGTACCGGAGCTTCGGGAGAAATTCTTTCAACGGTTCCCCATAAATATGAGTCAAGCATTACATCGCCAATAATTAATACTTTTTGATTGCTGAATGAGTTAAAAATTTTGTGATATTCTTGTTTAGTTGGCATTATTAATGTTTTATGAATTTATAATTTCAACAAAAATAAAAAATAAATTATGAAATGGAATGTTTTAAACAGTCTCTTAATTAATTTTATTTCAACTCAGCCAAAGCTTTTTTAATCCTGCTTATAGCTTCAATTATTTGTTCTTTTGAAGTAGCATAAGAAATCCTTACACAATCAGAATTACCGAAAGCACCACCAGGAACAATAGCAACGTAAACTTTTTCTAAAATATACATGCAAAAATCTTTGCTGTTGTTTATTGTTTTTTCTCCATCGGATTTACCGAAATAATCACTTATGTCAGGGAATACATAAAAAGCACCGTCAGGGATATTTGCCTTGATGCCCGGTATTTCTTTTAATAGTTCCAGAACTAAATTTCTTCTTTCGTTAAAAGCTTTAAGCATTTTTTTAAGGTCTTCCGAATCTGAGGGATCTGTGTCAATGGCCTTTAAAGCTGCAAGCTGAGAGATTGACGATGCACCCGAAGTAAATTGTCCCTGCAAGGTATCACAGGCTTTGGCAATGAATTTCAGGGCTGCAATATACCCGATCCTCCAACCTGTCATTGCATAACCTTTTGAAACACCATTAACAATAATTACCTGATCTTTAATAAAATCAAATTGAGCAATGCTTTCATGCCTGCCTTTAAAATTGATATATTCATAAATTTCATCGGAAATTATAAATATGTTTTTATGCTTGCTGATTACTTTAGCAATGGCTTTTAACTCATCTTTTGAATAAACACTGCCTGTGGGATTACACGGTGAACTGAATATAAATGCTCTGGTTTTTTTAGTGATTGCTTTTTCAATTTGTTCGGGAGTGACTTTAAAATCAGTTTCAATAGTTGTTTGTATTTCAATCATTTTTCCTTCAGCAAGCTTTACGATTTCAGGGTATGAAACCCAGTAAGGAGAAGGAACAATTACTTCTTCGCCAGGGTTTACAATGCTAAGTATTACATTGGCAATAGATTGTTTTGCACCGTTGGAAACAACTATCTGATCCGGTTCATAATCAAGGTTACAGTCTCTTTTTAGTTTGCCGGCTATGGCTTTACGCAGTTCGGGAAAACCTGAAACAGGCGTATAATGAGTGTGATTATCATTAATCGCTTTTTTTGCTGCTTCTTTTATATGTTCCGGTGTATTAAAATCGGGCTCGCCAATACTTAATGTTATTACATTGTGTCCTTCTGCTTTTAAATTTCTGCTTAATCGGGTCATTTCCAAGGTTGCAGATTCCGATAAATTATTGACCCTGTCTGATAAATTATTGTGCTTCATTATAAAATATGTTTAGAATTTATTAAATTGACTTGCAAAGATATAAAATAAATATCCTGAAATTTATAATCATAATAATTCAAATGAATTAAATTTGTAAATTGCAGTTTTTTTGGGAATCTAAAATATTAAGCAAATGTCCGAATTTTTAGAAATTTTAAAGTACATTTTACCATCTTTGGTTTTACTTGTTGCAGTTTATTTTATGTTAAGAGAATTTTTTAAAAACAACAGGGAGAGATTCTTAGATGAGATGAAACTTGCAAGTCAGAAAGTAATAACTCCGATTCGCTTACAAGCATACGAGAGGATAATTTTATTACTTGAAAGGATTTTGCCCGGAAGTATTATTCTTAGAATAAATCAACCCGATATTACAGCCTTTCAGTTACAAACCTCTTTGATAAAAACAATCAGGGAAGAGTTTGAGCATAATTTATCACAGCAGCTATATATTTCTTCTCAGGCATGGGAGTTGGTTAAAAATGCCAAGGAAGAAATGATAAAACTTGTAAATACTGCTTCAACTAAAGTGGATGATAAAGCAACAGGTACTGACCTTGCAAAAATTATTTTTGAAATATCGCTGGAAAAGAAACACTCTACAGTTGATGCTGCTATTGAGTTTGTTAAAAATGAAATCAGGAAGACATTTTAAAGATGCCTGAATTATAACTATATATTTTATAAGTTTGACGTTTGACTGAAAAATATGAATCATTACAATAACAAAAATAATATATGATAAACAGAAGGAGATTTTTATCAGGCTCTGCGCTTGCTTCTATGGGGCTTCTGTTATCTCCATCGCTAAAAGCGGAAACATTACGAAAATTACATTTTCACGGTATTGGAAATAACGAACAGACGCCATTGGTCGTTTCAACCTGGCAACATGGATTAGCTGCTAATTATGCTGCATGGGAAATTTTAAAAAAAGAAGGTTCTTCTTTGGATGCCGTTGAACAGGGTGTTCGGATTTCAGAAGCCGACCCAAAAGTCTCCAGTGTTGGTTATGGTGGTAATCCCGACAGGGACGGAAATGTAACTCTTGACGCATGTATTATGAACAAAGACGGAGATTGCGGATCAGTAGCTTTTCTACAAAATATTAAACATCCAATCTCAGTAGCACGATTGGTTATGGAAAAAACTCCACATGTTATGCTTTCCGGAAAAGGTGCTTTACAATTTGCTATTGAAAATGGATTTACAAAAGAAGATTTACTTACGGAAAAAGCCAGAGTAAGATGGGAAAAATGGAAAATAAAATCAAAATATGAGCCGGTAATAAACATAGAAAACCACGACACAATTGGCATGCTGGCTATTGATAATTACGGAGATGTTGCAGGTGCCTGCACAACCAGCGGTCTGGCATATAAGATGCATGGCAGGGTTGGTGATTCGCCGATTATCGGGGCAGGCATGTATGTTGATAACGAAGTTGGCGGAGCAGTTGCTACAGGAGTTGGCGAACTGGTTATGAAAACATTGGGTGCTTTTCTTATTGTGGAATTAATGCGTAATGGAAAAACTCCGCAGCAGGCATGCAAAGAAGCAATTAAAAGAATTACAGACAAACAAAAGGATTACAAAAAATTCCAGGTAGGTTATATAGCAATAAATAAATCAGGTGAAATAGGAACTTTTAGCATTAATAAAGGTTTTGATTATGCTCTGTATCAAGATGGGGAAAATGAGTTAATTGAATCAGGGTATTTTCTGAAATTTTAATTTTTAAAAAATGATTAACTTTGTGTAAAATTAATAATTATGGAAATTACAAGTTTTATATCAGATTTTGAGAATTTGCCAAAACAAATACAAAAGCAAATTTCAGATTATATTGAATTTTTATTATCTAAATATCCTAATAAGAATAACAAATATCATTTAGAAGAAATTGCAAAATATTAAGCTAAAATATCAGCAGCGAATTGTTGTCTTCCTTGACGTATTAGGCTTTAAAAATAAACTTTATGAGTTTGAGGTTGAAGCAATGTCATATGCGGATGAAAATAACAATTCTTATAAGTATATTTCACAAAAGGCCAATGATTTTGTCAGAGTTTTCAAAAATGTTATTGGATTAATGGATAAATTTAATTGCAATTATTATCTTTTTAGTGATAACATCTGTATTACCGTTGATCCTTTTAATGATAAATCTTTAGCAGTTGAAATACTTTTTACAGTAAGCAATCTGTTTAAACGTTTCTCTGAAATGGGCTATTTTATAAGGGGAGGTATTGATTTTGGTTGGATGTTAGATGAAGAAGACATTGCTTTTGGCGTTCCATTGGCAAACGCCTATCTAATGGAAAGCACACAAGCCATTTACCCAAGAATCATAATTTCCAAGAAGTTTGTGAAATTTCTAAATGGTTTTGGTTTGAATGATCAGGACGCTTTTAATAAAGAAAACTTTTTAAAATCAAGTCGCGAGATTTACCATATAAATCCTTTTTATAATGTTATCAAAACTGATGATAAAACAGGTTTCTTTTCCGAATATAAAAATGTAATCGAAAAAGCATTACAACAGTCTCAGCAAGAAGAAAATATCCACGTCAAATTCAAATGGCTTGCGATCGAGTATAACTATTTTTTAGCAAAATATATTGATAATATTACATTTTATGAACAAGATATAAGTTTTGAGAAGGAAGAAATTGATAAGCTAAAAACATTAAAAATCACACAATTATGATTACTGATTTAAAATACATGCCGATATTTCGTGTTAGGCAACAAGAAATAATTGTTTTAAAAGAGTCAGACTTTGGGGGAAAAATATTTCCATTAATAGAAATAATAAAAGATAAAGATCGCAAGAATAATAAAAAGACCTCATTTGAAATTTATTCGGAACTGGTAAATGATATTAACGCACAAAAAGTCTTTATTGATTTACCTGTTTATTTACAAATAAATAGTAGTACAAATAATGAAGTTGTTGCATTCACCCGTTCTGTTATTGAAGATATTGATGCAAGGATAAATTTTTTTAGTCAATTTGCAGGTAAAGAAAAAGTCATTCCTGTCATTTCTTCATTAACACGCAAAACTGGCGAGACAAATACGATTCAGACTCAATTTGGTCATTTAAAAAATATTTTTCCAAATATTGCTTTCCGTACTTTTCACAATACATTTGATCAAGATCACATTGAAATAACTCAATGTATTAGATCAGATTCTGACTTTCTATTCTATGACTTAGATACTGCATCCATAACAAGTCCTTTACTCAGAAAACACAGAGCAAATATTAATGCAATTAATGCAGCTGTAAAGGTTTTAATTAGAAGTGCAATAAACATGGATATTCAAAATATAAAATTGGAACATGGTAACATTGTTGCTGATGCTGATAATAGTTTGGTTGAATTATTCAGAAATTATGATTTTCAGGCTTTTGGGGATTACGTTGGTATAAAGAAAGACGATTTATCCGCTGGAGGAACTATAAGCCCGGGTTTTATCTTTTATGACCCATTTGATAATATGTATTATGGTTATAGAGGAGACATAAAAAGATTAGAGGAGTTTGAAACAACCATTGTTCCAGATGTTCTGAGTTCCAAAATAGTAGAAAAATTAATAGGGAATTTTCCGCAGTTTTTAGCAGATAATGCAGGATACAAAACATTAGAAAGAATATCAAATGGTCAGGAAACAGGAAAAAGCCAGGCAAAATTCAAAAAAATAGCAATGGAGCATTATTTACATTGTATTAAAACAGTTATTGATGAAGATTCTCAGTTACCGCTGTCCGTAAATAATTGATGGAGTAATATTATGATGATAAAAATATTGATAATCTACCGGTAATATCTCATCCTTATTATTAAAAAGAAATTGCCATTTCTTATAATACCTTCTTTTCAATACTTCTCTAAATGTAATATTAATTTTATTTGCTGAAAATTCTTTGAGTATTCTATACATTTTTGATGAGTTAAAATTATCTATTAACTCTTTTTTTGTAAATATACTAAGTTGGGATTTTGGATTTATTAATGAATTTTTTAGTGCTTTTCTCTTCTCTCGTAATTTCCCTTTTTCAACAATAAAAATCCCATACTTTTTAGGTAATTCTTTTCTAATGTTAAACTGATGATTTTTGCCAATAACCACGTAATTATATTCAAAAAGTTCAGTATAATCTTCAATCTGTCTTTTTAGTTTTTGCAAATTATCAACCGCTGATTTTATTTCATAACTAATTGTTGAGCCATTAACCTGTAAAAAATCAAGTCGGCAATTATTGGTTTTTATTTCAAATGCAGCAACAACATCTTCTTGAATAAAATAATCAACTAATAAGCTTTTAACAAATAATTCGCCAGAATAGTTATTAAGGATAATTTCGTTAAACAGAGAATGTAACTGAAACTTGGTATATGATGCTAAATCGATTTTCGTAAAAACAGAACTCAACACTTTTCTCAAAGTATTAGTTGACGCAAGAACATTGTAAGTCCTTGCTAGTTCCATAGCAAATTGTTGACTTATTTCACTTGTTATAGCATCCATATTAATCATTCTCTTACAAGTATAAATGAAATATTATAGCTATCCAAACTTATAAAATAAAACAAAAGTATATTAAATAGAAAGAAAAGTAAAGAATTTTCTTTCATTTTATATTTTTTTAGAAGTATTTTAAATAATAATTTTACTAAAAATAACATTGATATTTCTAAAATTATTGGAATATACTCTCGTAAAATAAAGGTAAATATAGCAAAACTAAAAAATAGTAATCCGTATAGATACTGCTAAAGGCGTAAATTGGGAAATAATTGATAATTAGTTAATGGAAAATTTTTCTGAAAAGAAAAATGATACGGAAAATATATAAACACAGACTTCTTGAATTTTTTATTAGATTTGTAAAAAATAAAGTACAAATGAATTCTGTTAACT
>JAUWKH010000003.1 GCA_030614305.1 Bacteroidota bacterium | reverse complement strand
TCGTTTCGCTTATCCTTAAAGAATTAAAAGTTCCAAGAGGAATGGTTATACTGCCCCAGGCATCCACATCAACTGATTTATTTGTTGAAATTTTTATTCTCACCGAATCACCAGGAGAAAGAGGATTTTCAATCTGTATTAATTGTTCAAAATCGTTTGTGCTGCTGTTTAGATATTCAACGGGGAATTCTGCAATAATTTCCTTTGGAATACACGGCAAAATAACAAAGCCAATCTGTTCCATTTCTAATGCCATTCCAACAATCGCAAATTCATCTTCATTTTTCTCAAAATAAATATACATTTCTGCGCTGTCTAATTCGTTGTCAAAAATTCTCATCGCTGCCAGATTTGCTGCAGGAAAATGCTCATAATACGGAGTCCAATCGGGATTCGCAAACCACATAGTATCAACATAATCTACTGACAGAGCTGAAAAATCCCAAGTTTGATCAGGTCCTGCCGGTCCGGGTGTAATAGAAGGTGAGGGTAATGTATTGATTGCTTCCAGAACAACTTTTCCGGCACCTACTATATCATCACTTGTAATACTGATTTGAGCCGATAATGTAATGCTCAATAAAACTGTAAAAATTGATAGTAAAACTTTTTTCATAATATTTGTTTTAATGATTAATATGGGCAAATATATAAAATTTTATAAGGAATTGCAAGCCAAAAGAACAATTAATAAAATCATAAAACATCTTTCAGAACCTCAATTGGATAATTTACATTACCAAAAGGCATTGAAACTTGTACACCAACAATATATGGTTTTAATTCTGCTACTGTTTCACGTGCAATTTGTAATCCTAACATTCTTGCTTTTTCTTTGGTTTTAGTGGCATACATTCTTTTCATTACACTGTCAGGGACAGAAGCACCCGGAACTTCATTATTCATAAACTCAGCATTTCTAATACTAACTAATGGCCATATTCCTGCAATTATAGGAATTTTCAGATGTTTTATTCGTTTAATAAAATTAAAAAATATTTTACTGTCGAATACCGGTTGAGTGATGGCAAATTCAGCTCCGGCTTTAACTTTCCATTCAAACCGGCGAATTTCATAATCTAAATCAATTGCTCCTGGATTAACTCCGACACCAATAAAAAATCCGGTCGGATTTGCTAACAGATTTCCGCCAAGGTCTTTCCCGCAGTTTAAAGTATATGTAAGGTTTGTCAATCCGATAGAGTCAATATCGAAAACAGCAGTTGCATCAGGAAAGGAACCCATTTTTGGCGGATCGCCCGTAACAAGTAAAATATTTTTAATACCTGCTCCATCAGCACCTAAAAGGTCGCCGACCATTCCCAACAGATTTCTATCACGGCAAGTATAATGTTGTATTACATCAATTTTTGAATTTTGCTTAATAAGAAGTGAAAGATAACTTGCTCCCATTCTTGAAAGTGCACGTGGACCATCCGGAATATTAATTGCGTCAATACCGGCTTCTTTCAGGATTTTTGCCTGTTCTATTGCTTTGGAAGGGTCCGAGCCTTTTGGAGGAACGATTTCAACAGTTGTAACAAATTGTTTTTCACAAATTTTTCTTGCAAATTCAGATTTTTCACAAGTGGGAATCGCACTACACTGCTCTTCTTCCTTAATAATCTCAATGCGTTTTTTAAATTGTTTTTTGGGTTGGACGGCTTTAATAGCTTTTCTCATAGCTTTAATAAAATCAGGATTCGTACCGCAACAACCACCGATAATCCTCACACCTGCTTGTGAAAAATGTTTTGCATATTCACCAAAATATTCAGGGGAAGCCAGATAAATATTTCTTCCGTCAATATGTTGTGGAACTCCTGCATTTGGAATAACGCAAATCGGAATATTAACAGCATGTATCATTTTTTCAACTTCATCAAGCATAACTTTCGGACCAACACTGCAATTAAGTCCAACAGCATTTGCACCCCAAAGTTCAATTTTTTTTGCAAATATCTCCGAAGGTGTTCCAAATGAGGTATTTCCATCATCGCCTATTGTCATATTGGCAATTATTGGAATGTTAAATTTTTCTTTAATCCCAAGAATTACTTGCTGTATTAAATGTATATCCGAGAAAGTTTCTAATATCAATAAATCTGCTCCGCCATCAATAAGAGCTTTAGCTTGTTCAACATAAATTGCCCGTGCTTCATTCTCAGAAAGCGATCCCCACGGTTCCAAACGTTCATTTAAAGGACCAATTGATCCGGCAACATATACATCTTCACCTGCAACTTCTCTTGCAATTTTTACTCCCTGGTAATTAATCAGATATGTTTTATCTTCTAAACCAAATTTTTGAAGCAATAAACGATTCGCCCCAAATGTATTAGTTTCAAGAACATCGGCTCCTGCTTCAACATATGAACGGTGAATCTCTTTTATGAGTTCAGGTTTTGATAAATTTAACTCGTCATAACAGGTATTAATAAAAATTCCTTTGTTGTAAATCTCTGTTCCCATTGCACCATCAAATAAAACAATGTTGTCTTTAAGGAATTCTAAAAAAGGTATTCTCATATTTTAATTTTCCGCTGCTTTCATCTCCTTCACAGCATTTATTAATTCAGGAAGTATTTTATGTACATCTCCAATAATTCCATAATCGGCAGCTTCAAAAATAGGGGCATCATTATCTTTATTAATTGCAACAATATATTTAGAAGAGCTCACGCCACCAAGATGTTGAATTGCCCCGGAAATTCCAAGTGCAAAATATAAGTTGGGAGCAATGATCTTTCCGGTTTGCCCGACATGCTCGTCGTGGGGACGCCAGTCTTCATCAGAGACGGGCCTTGAGCAGGCAGTTGCCGCTCCTAACAAGTTAGCTAATTCTTCTATAGGACCCCAGTTTTCAGAGCCTTTCATTCCCCTTCCGCCGGAAACAACAATTTCTGCGTCGTTTAACAACACTTTTCCTGTAATTTTATGTACATCTTCTACTTTGGTTCTGAAATCTTCATCAGACAACTCCGGAGCAAAATTTTCAATTTGTGCTTTATTTTCTGTTTCAATCAACCCAAATGAATTTTGAGCAATTGTTAATACTTTAAACGGGCTTTTTATTATAACATCTGCAAATGCCTTAGATGTAAAAACTTTTTTTCTGACCGTAAAAGGTTCATAATTTATGGGCAAAGCAGTAATCCCTGACACCAATCCAGCTTTTAACTTAACCGAAACTCGCGGTGCAATAGCTTTTCCGGTATAATTATTTGCAAACACAAGAATAGTTGATTCTTCTTTTTTGGCAGCTTGTGAAATAACTTTTGCATAAGCCTGGTTAGCAAGATTGTCTAATTTTGTTTCGTTTACTGAAATTACTTTTGAAGCTCCATAATCACCAAGTTTTTTCAATTCCGTTTCTTCAACATTGCCAATTGATAAGGCAACTACTGAAGTATTAATATTTTTTGCTATTTCACTTGCATAGGATACCTGCTCAAAACTTAATTTCTTAAATTTTCCATCCCAATTTTCGGTATATACTAATATTGACATATCTTTGATTTTGGATTTATGATTTTAGATTTACAAGTTCAATAATTATCTTTTTTCAATATAGAAACAATTAGATCACCTTTGCCTCATTGTGTAGCAAGTCAACTAATTCTTTTACATTTTCAGCATCAACCATTTTACATGCGGCTTTTGCAGGAGGCAATTCATAGCTAACAAATTCGGTTAATGCTTCTGTTTCAACTGCCGGTATAACATTCAGAGGTTTTTTACGAGCCATCATAATTCCTCTCATAGATGGGATTCTGGGTTCTAAGGCAATACCTTTCTGAACAATGGCAACAAAAGGAACTTCTGTTGATAAAGTTTCCGAACCACCGTCAATTTCCCTGTTCACTTTTACATTACCGTTTTCAATATCTAATTTTGAAACAGAAGAAATTGAAGGAATACCCAGAAATTCTGATAGCATTCCACCAACTGCCGAACCATTATAATCACTGGCTTCAATTCCGCATAAAATTATGTCATAATCTTTTGCAACCTGAGCTAACTGTTCAGCCACAAAAAAAGCATCTTTAGGTTCGGCATCAATGCGTACTGCATCATCAGCACCAATAGCAAGGGTTTTTCTTAATGTTGGTTCAGCATCTTTCAATCCAACAGCAACAACTGTGATTTTTTCAATTGTACCTCCTGTAGTTTCTTTTAATTCCATAGCTCTTGTCAATGCAAGTTCGTCCCACGGATTAATTATCCATTGTATACCGGCAGTATCAAACGCTGTATTATCTGCGGTAAATCTAATTTTAGTTGTTGTGTCAGGAACATTGCTTATACAAATAAGTATTTTCATTATTAATTAGTTTTATTATTATTTATTTCTTTTGAATTTCGGACATTATTTTTTCTTTGAATTTTGGAATTTATACTGCTTCTTAAAAAAATATGAAGCTTTTTAATCCTTCAAAAGCGACCGCGAAATTACAATTTTTTGAATTTCCGAAGTACCTTCATAAATTTGAGTAAGTTTTGCTTCACGCATAAGTCTTTCAACATGATATTCTTTTACGTAGCCATATCCACCTAGAATCTGGACGGCTTCGGTAGTTACTTCCATGGCAATATCAGCAGCATATTGTTTTGCCATAGAGCTTGCCGTTGAAAATGGTTTGCCCCGGTCTTTCAGCCAGGCAGCTTTCAAACAAAGATTACGTGCATTTTCAACTTTCACAGCCATATCCGATATTTTAAATGCAATTGCCTGATGATTGGCTATTTCCGTACCAAATGCTTTTCTTTCCTTTGCATATTGAATTGCCCTGTTAAGTGCTCCTGAAGCAATACCCACTGCCTGTGCAGCGATTCCAATTCTTCCTGCTTCAAGGGCTTTCATGGCAAATTTAAACCCAAATCCATCTTCTCCTATCCTGTTTTCCTTAGGAACTTTAACATCGGTAAACATAACCGAATGTGTATCGGAACTTCTCATTCCCATTTTATCCTCATGAGGCCCAAGGGAAATTCCGGGAGAATCTTTTTCTACAATAAAAGCATTGATACCCTTATGACCTTTTTCAGGATATGTTTGTGCAATAACTATATAAATTGAGGCTGAATTAGCATTTGATATCCAGTTTTTTACACCATTAATTAAATAATAATCTCCTTTATCTTCAGCAAGCGTTCTTTGCATTGATGCGTCAGAACCGGCTTCTGGTTCAGATAAAAGAAAAGCTCCGATTTTTTCACCGCGGGCAAGAGTTCTTAGATATTTTTCTTTTTGCTTTTCATTACCATATACTTGAATTCCAAAACATACCAGTGAATTATGTACAGACAATATAACACTTACAGAAGAATCAATTTTTGAAATTTCTTCCATTGCCAAAACATAAGAAATTGTATCCATTCCACCGCCATCATACTTGGGATCAACAATCATACCCATAAAACCAAGGTCGGTTAAATTTTTTATATGCCTTGTAGGAAATTCTGCTTTAGCATCACGTTCCAAAACATCCTGTATCAGTTCTCTTTCGGCATAATCTCTGGCTGCCTGCCGTATCATTAATTGTTCTTCAGTAAATTCAAAATCCATGTATTAAATTTTAAGTTTAAATATATTCTGAAAAGAAAATTATAATTTTTTTCAAAAGAAGCAACAAAAGTAAAAAAAAGGAATTAAAGACAAAAAATAAATTTAGAAATCAAAATCAGAAAGTTGGGTTTTAGCATCACGGAACTCTTTAATTATTTCCTGAATTATTTCAGCAGCAGGTTTTATTTCATCAATCATTCCAGCTACCTGCCCTATTTCCAGCTCGCCCTCATTCACATCACCTTCAAACATACCTGATTTAGCTCTTCCATGCCCAAGCAATTTTTTTAATCCTTCAACCGAAATCCCGTTATATTCTGCAGTTTGAACTTCATTAAAAAATTTATTCTTTATTAATCTTACCGGAATAAGCTGTTTTAAAGCAAGTTTTGTATCACCATCTTTAGCTTCAATAATTTTTTGCTTAAAATTAATATGTCCTGACGATTCGGAAGAAGCTGCAAAACGGCTGCCTATCTGAACGCCGTCAGCTCCCAGTATCATTGATGCAAGCATACTTCTTCCTGAAGCAATTCCGCCCGCTGCAATTAATGGAATTGAAACAGCTTTACGAACCATTGGAATCAAAGTCATAGTTGTTGTTTCCTCAAAACCATTGTGCCCGCCTGCTTCAAAACCCTCGGCAACAATGGCGTCAACTCCTGCTTCTTCACATTTTTTTGCAAATTTTACATTAGCCACAACATGAACAACAGTAATACCATGCTGCTTAAAGAAAGATGTATATTTTTTAGGATTCCCTGCAGAAGTAAAAACTATTTTTACTTTTTCTTTTATAATGATATCAATATGCTCTTCGGTTTGTGGATATAAAAGCGGCAGATTCACCCCAAAAGGCTTTTCTGTTGCAACTTTGCATTTTTGGATATGCTCATGTAAAACATCCGGATACATTGAACCTGAGCCAATAAGTCCTAAGCCACCGGCATTGCTGACAGCAGAAGCCAGTTCCCAGCCACTGCACCATATCATCCCACCCTGAATAATCGGGTATTTTATTTTGAAAAGTTCTGTGATTCTATTCATTTTTTTTATCCCATTACTTTTAACATAGCTTCAATAATATTGTATGCTCCCTCATATACCTGAACAATATCGGTAGCTTCCATATAATATGGAGTTGTGAAAACATTGTGTTTATCGTCAATCACAACATCATCATAATTGGCAGCAATGTGTGTTGCACCCATCTTTTCAATGGTTTCGGCTGTTGCTTCATCTTTGCCGATAGTTACATTTACATCACCAATAATTTTAGCAATCAAAACAGGGGCAATGCACATCGCACCTATAGGCTTTTTTAATTTTAGCATTTCCTTTACGGCTTTTTCAACTTCTTTATTCACGCTTGCGTTAAAACCGTCAAAGGCAGCAGTGCATAAATTTTTTGCCACACCAAAACCTCCGGGAAATATCAGTGCATCAAATTCTTTTGGATTAAAATCGCTCAAAGGTTTGATCTCTCCTCTGGCAATTCTTGCAGATTCAACCAAAACATTTCTTTTTTCATTCATTTCATCTCCGGTAAGGTGGTTGATAACATGATGTTGGGAAATATCCGGTGCAAAACACTGATAACCGGCACCTAATTTTTTTATGGCTAATAAAGTTAATGTGGCTTCATGAATTTCGGCACCGTCATAAATACCACAGCCGGATAATATTACAGCAAATTTTTTCATAATTTCTATATTTTTTATTTATGATGCAAAAATATAAAATTAACCCGAATGATTCAGATTAAATTAAAAAGCCCATCCATAAGGACAGGCTTTTAGTATAAATAAAATATTTATAATTTTACCCTCTTTTATAAATAATTGCCACAACAGTTACATCATCGCCACCCATATTAACAGTCATTCCGTATGGGCGGTCTTTAGGGATTTCTATCTGGGCTTTTCCTGCTTTATCAGTTAACTGTTCCCAAATAGTTACTGCCTGATGTACACCGGTTCCTCCTGTTGGATGTCCCCATCCAATTAATCCACCTGTAGTATTCATCGGGATTTTACCATCTCTTGCAGTATTTCCGTCAGCAACAAACTGGGCACCTTTACCGGGTTCGGCAAATCCAAAGGCTTCGGTAGCGAGAATTCCGGCAATTGAGAAACAATCATGTGTTTCAATTGTTGCAAGATCATGAATTGTAATATTAGCCGACTCTAATGCTGCTTTTGCAGCTTTTTTAATTGCTGTAAGTTCGGTCAAATCAGGCGGGTCGTAAGTAACATTTCTTTCAATCTGTCCCCAGCCAACTATTTCAACAGCTTCTTCTTTCGGAATCCCAATTCTTTTTAATCCTTCTTCGGAAACAATTGCAATTGCAGAAGCAGCATCTGAAACTTTTGAGCAATCAAAAACTGTCAGATTATCAACAAAAGCTTTTCCATTAGGTTTCATCTTATTGTAGAGGGCTTCGAGATCTGCTACTTTATTTTCATATTCCTGGGCTGTTGGACAAAGCCGTGCATTTTCAATGGCATTTACAAACCAACGGCAAAAACCTTTTCTTGTATATTCCATTCCATATTTTTCATAATATGCTCCTGCCCTGTCACTGAATTGTCCGGGAAAGAAATAAGCATGACCGTTTTTTCTTTTTTGATACCAACCGGCACCGGCAAGGACATCAGCTACGTAAATTGCTTTCATAGTATTTTGTACTTCGACACCGACAGTAAGAACTACATCGGCAGTTTCGGCAAGTACTGATTTTATACCACTCATTAATGCCAAAGCTCCGGACCCACAAGCTCCTTCAGTACTGGTACATGGCTTCCATTGCAACTCTTCATCTATCATCGGGATAAAACCGGGTAAATTGCCTTGTCTGTTAAACCTGGGCGCCATAAAATTCCCAATTGCACCTTCATCAACATTCTTTGCACCACCAATTTGGTTTAAGGTGCCTTGTCCTGCTTCTTTTATATAATGTTCAATTCCGGGACGAGGCTTTTTAGGATGAAACTCTCTCCTGCCTGTTCCCAATGAAATTGTATTATAACCTGCAGTCATATATACTTTTTTCCTTAATTTTATCATTTTTTAAAAATTTTAGTCTTTATTTAATTTATGAATTCTTATATATTTTTTTAAAATACTGTTTAATCAAAAAATGTATTCACAGGGCCATAAGCATGGAAAAATCCGGTAAGCATAACAGTATTGACATCATTTTCGTTATTAGCAACATTATCGGCTACTAACTTTTTACCAATTTCGTTTGAACGTTTTCCGTATTTTACAGCTAATTCGGCACCAAATGTTTTCATTGTTTTCATTGTTTTAAAGAAATCTTTTAGTAAGACATCTTTATCAGGACGACGGATTATTGATTTCCATGATAATTTTGGTTCCGGAATAGGTCCTAATTTTTTATCACACTTATCCTTAAATTCCGATATCGGGATATATTCTTTTTTATCAGGGTCAAAAATAGCAACAGGCTGTCCTTTTTCGTATTTTAAAAATCCGTCTTTTTGTGAGCCATTGGACTTTTGGCCGCCTTTTACTCCAAGTTCAATCATTTTATCCAAGAGGGAGCTATGTAATTCTTCATCCTTTACAAACGGGTTCATCACTTTCATAATAAACTGAACAACATCAATACCTACATAATCAATCAACTGGAATATTCCCATTGGTCTGACAAGAAATTCCTGTGCAACTTTATTCACCATATAAACTGCTTCAACAAACGGCATATCTTTAGCAAGAGCTTCGGCTTCGGTAATTGCATGAAGTGCGTCGCGCATAAAATGTCCATTACCGATAAATCCTGCAAAGTCATTTGAAGGAACAATGATCTTTCGTAAATTTTTTGCATAGGTTTTTGCAAATTCAACAACTTCTTTTTTAGTTTTATCAGTAACAATCAGTTCAACTAATTTTTGGATTGCAGGAGGATTATAAAAATGGAATCCGAGAATCCTGCCTTCAAGACCTGCTTCTTTTTCAACAACATTTATTGGTACAGAAGATGTATTTGTAAAATACCATGGATCATTAGGATTATTACTGTCAATCTGTGAAAGCAATTTAACTTTCAAATCTTTATTTTCACTTACAGCTTCAAAAATCAGGTTTGAATCGTAAGTTGCTTCTAATTTAGTTACAGGTCGTACAATATTGATAACATCAAAGACATACTGGTCAATAATATCTTTGTTCTCAATAAGGTCGGTTCTGTCGGCATATATTTTTCTGAGCAGAACCGTTTTTTTCTCGGCAATTTTCAGAACCTGAACTTTAAGGTATTTCAGTAATCCTGCCAGTCCTTCATGCGACACATCCATTGCATTCAAAACATAAGTTTTGGTCCGATTTTCGGGTTTAAGGCTAATATCAGCCATTTCCACAGCAGTAAGCAGCAAAATTCCGCTGCCCATTTTTCCGGCGGCGCCAAGCACCGTCACATTTTTAAGTCTTTCTTCGTAATTCATTGGTTATTAATATTTGATTATAATTTATTTGTAATTTATTTTTTTCCGTTTAACTGGGATGAGTTTAATAAAGACAGAAAATAAAAAATTCCGGAATTTTACCAATCAGGTTTTCTTTTTTCAAGAAATGCTTTCATGCCTTCTTCACCTTCATCTTTAAATTGAGAACCAAAATAATTCGCTTCCAAATCACAGCCTTTTTCAAATTCGGAACGCAATCCCTTACGTGCTACATATTTTACTTTTTTAACAGCCTTAGGACCTTTGGAAGCAATGGTTTTGGCAATTTTTTTAACTTCATTAATAAGTTCTTCCGGTTCAACAACTTTTTGAACCAAACCTATACGTAGTGCATCTTCTGCTCGTATCATTTCACCGGATGTAAGCATATAAAGTGCATCAGCCAGGCCAACAAGGCGTGGCAAGCGTTGCGTGCCGGCATATCCCGGGATCATTCCTAAATTAACTTCCGGTTGTCCGAACTTAGCTTTAGAACTTGCTATGCGAAAATCACATCCCATTGCCAATTCCAGTCCTCCTCCAAGAGCAAAACCGTTTATAGCTGCAATAACAGGAATTTCCAGTTTTTCAAGACTGCTGAAGGTATTTTGTCCTAACTTTGAAAATGCAGTTCCCTTCTCCGGTGTCATATCAACCATTTCGGCAATGTCGGCTCCTGCAACAAATGCCTTGCCTTCGCCTGTTATTATCATCACTTTAACTTTTTCATTTACAGCAATGGAAGCCACTATGTCGTCCATTTCTTGGAAAAACCTTGAATTCAGTGCATTTAATGCTTCAGGACGACTAATAGTAACCAAAGCAATACCATCTTCAATTTTAAGTTTTAATATTTCGTAATCCATAATTTGAATTTGATTTTTTTGAATTTCCAAAATTAAAAAAAAATTTTGATTATGTTTTACTTCTTTTTTAAATAGATATAATAATTTTGAATTTTAAATTAATAGATGTATAGATTTATATAATAATATATATTATTTTTGCGTTAATTATCCGGAGGTTAAAATTGAACTATTTAATAAAGAAAATATCATCACTAATTTTAATAATTGTTATACTTGTTACAACAATTGGTTTTAGTATATACAGCCACCATTGTTATTGTAATAATTTAACAGATTATTCATTTTTTATCAATAAAACCGAATGTAATAATCATTCGGATGAATCAAATAAATGTTGTTCATTAGAAGACAAAGTTGATAATAAGCAAAAAAAAAGTTGTGATAAATCAAGTTGCTGCAAAACAAGTTTACAATTTTATAAACTGACAACCATTTATGACGTACCTCAAGTAAAAAACACATTGAAGTTTTTTAGTACAATAATATTCAGGTTATTTGAAAATGATAAAAAATCCTTCACTGATATTAATGATAATAAAAATATTAAACCTATAATTATTATTCCTCTTCTTTATGGAAAATCACTAGTATATTTTATTCATCAGCTCAAGATTGCCCCTCCTATATTATAAATTATCACTGTTACATACTTTTTAATTTTTTCGTTTTGAAAATTTATTTCCTTTTCAAAACGGGTTATTCATTTTATTTAAATGACATTAAATTATGAAATTTAAAATATTTTGGATGATACTCCTGCTATTATCAGCTATTGCAATAAATAAAGTTCGTTCGCAGGATATTCAAGGTAAAATATATGAAATGGACGAACACAAACATGAAGTACCGATACCCGGTGTTAATGTTTACTTGTCGGGTACACAAACCGGAACTACAACTAATCAGGATGGTTATTTCAAACTTTTACTGCCGGATTATGAAAACTTTCAACTTGTAATAAGTTTTATTGGATACAAAAATGACACAATTACTGTTACAAAAAATCATACCGGTTATTTGAAAATAATTCTTGACAAAAAACACGAGCTGGAAGAAGTTGTTGTTGCTCATAAGGCAGCAGGAAGTCATATTTCAAGGATAGATCCTGTTTTTACACAAAACATTACAGGAGCTGAATTACAAAAAGCAGCTTGCTGTAATTTATCTGAAAGTTTTGAAACTAATGCTTCGGTAGATGTTTCATACAGCGACGCTATTTCAGGAGCAAAGCAAATTCAATTGCTTGGCATTGCCGGAATTTACAGTCAAATCCTGACTGAAAACATTCCAAATCTAAGGGGGCTTGCAACCTCTTATGGATTAGGATATATACCAGGTTCATGGATGGAATCGATTCATATATCAAAAGGTACTTCTTCAGTAAAAAACGGTTATGAATCAATAAGCGGTCAAATTAATGTTGAATATAAAAAACCTGATAATGAAGAAATATTTTTTTTAAACGTTTATGCAAACAGTCTTGGGAAAATTGAAGGAAATTCCAATTCTTCAATAAAAGTTAATAATCACTGGAGTACTGCAATATTTGCCCATGTGGAAAATTTCCAAAATAAAACAGATGCTAATAATGATTCATTTTTAGATCAACCATTAGTTAAGCAATATAATTTTTTTAACAAATGGAAATATGAAAGCAATAAACATATACGTGGTCAGATTGGCATAAAAGTTCTTGATGAAGACAGAACAGGCGGACAATTAGATTTTAATAAATCTCTGCCGCATGATACTTCAAATGCTTATGGAATAAATGTAAAAACCAAACGATATGAAGTTTTTACAAAAACTGCATATTTATTTAATAAGCCAGGAACTAATATTGCTTTTATTAATTCATTTATTTATCACAGGCAAAATTCATTTTTCGGACTGAATGATTATAATGCAAAAGAAAATAACTATTACGGAAATCTGATGTTTCAATCTTATATAGGAAATACAGATCATGTTTTTACAACAGGTATTAGTTATTTGATTGATGATTTTGATGAAAATCTGAATGACAGTGCATTTACACGAAGGGAGAGTGTTCCGGGCGGATTTTTTGAATATACTTACAAAAATCATGATAAGTTTACTTTGATCCTGGGTTTACGAGCTGATTTTAATAATATTTACGGAACAATTTTAACTCCAAGATTGCATATAAAAAATAATGTAAATGAACATACTATTTTCAGGGCATCTGCTGGAAAGGGTTATAGGACACCAAACATCATAGCCGAAAATAATTTTTTACTCGCAAGTTCCAGAAAACTGATAATAAAAAATGAATTAAAAATGGAAGAAGCCTGGAACTATGGTGTAAATCTAACTAAGTATTTTAACATCTTTGGGCGTGAGATCAGCCTCAATGCAGAATATTACAGAACAGATTTTATAAATCAGGCAATAATTGATCGTGATCAGGATATTTCAAAAATTATTATTTATACCCTTGATGGAAAATCTTATTCTAACAGTTTTCAGATTGAAGCAGGTTATGAATTATTCAAAGGTCTTGATTTAGTTGCTGCTTTCAGATATAATGATGTTAAAATGACAATTAATGAAAAACTGAGTACAAAACCACTTGTAAATAAATATAAAGGATTGATAAACCTATCATATACAAGTAATATGAAAAAATGGCAATTTGATTTTACTGCTCAATTCAATGGCGAAAGCAGGCTGCCAAATACTGATGGGAATACTGAAGAATACAAGTTGGCTACAAAATCGCCAAAATATACTATTATAAATGCACAAGTTACTAAGTTTTTCAGAAAATGGGAAATTTATATCGGAGGCGAAAACTTAACTAACTTCAAACAGGAAAATCCAATAATTGCTGCTGATGATCCTTTTGGAAAATTTTTTGACTCATCAATGGTTTGGGGACCAATTACAGGTATAAAAATTTATACCGGTTTCAGATATTATATAAAACATTAGCTGATTTAACGCTATGTAATTTTAATACAAAAAATAAATTAATAATTAAAATTTTAAAGTTATGAAAAATACATTTAATAAAAATTTAACAAAAACAAAAAATAAAAAAATGAAAACAAAAAAATTATCAATTAACACAATTTTAGCATTGATTTTTATCTTTGCTATCAGTCTTCAAAGTTTTGCTCAAAAACAATCAAATATTGAGCAAGTTAATATCAAAACCTCTGCAGTTTGTAAAAAGTGCAAAGAAAAAATTGAATCAAATTTATCCTTTGAAAAAGGAGTGAAAAATGTTGAGCTAAACATTGAAACAAAAATTGTAACAGTAAAATACAATCCTGACAAAACCGATCCTGATAATATAAGAAAAGCAATTTCAAAATTAGGATATGATGCTGATGATATTAAATCCGATTGTAAAGCTCACGAAAATTTAGCACAGTGTTGTAAAAAGAAATCGTCTAAGTGCTGTGATAAGAAAGCGTCTAAAGGTTGTGAAAAGAAATTGTCTCAATCTTGCGAAAAGGACACACCAACTCGCTAATATTTTTAGATGACAAAACTAATGGGGTTGTTTCAATAATTATTGAACAACCTCATATTTATCTATTTTACAAATTATTCAATTCTTTCTGATAAGATTTCCATCCGGGGCACCATTTAGTATGCCAGCGCCATACTTTTGCCCAAAATGAATTTGGTTTTCTTTCGGTAAGTTTCCGCATTTTGCATTCTTCACAAGAACTAATTTTCTTTTTTGTTTCCATAATTAATTTCTTTTAGAAGCTAATACAATCCTTTCACCTTCGGTTTTCCAGGAATAAAATCTTTTAAATAAAACGGCTCAAAGTAAGCAACATCTTCAAAATCTTTGTTCTTGAATTTTAAATTTACAATTTCAATCATAAATGAAGCTGATGGAAAAAAGTCATCAATAAAAATAGCATTTTTCCGGTGTGATAAAACCAGTTTGCACTTTGAAGCACCATCACCGAAAAAAATAATTTTATTGTTTTGCAAAAATTCCGAGAACGAGTTTTTATCAATAATTTCTGCCCTTATTTCCCTGACTTCTTTATTATTTGAATCATACAAAGCAGAATAAACTTCCATTCGTCTTGCATCAATCATCGGGCAAAATAATACGGATTTCTCAAATAATTTTTCTGTAATGAATTTTTCAGCCAAGCCTAGAGCCATTGCTTGTAAAGTGCCAACGGAAATTAAAGGTTTATCCAAAGCATAACACAGGCCTTTTGCAGTTGAAACGCCAATTCTTAAGCCGGTATATGAACCGGGACCTTTGCTAACCGCAATTGCATCCAAATCAGTGTAATTAATATCAACTTCTTTAATTACTTCATCAATAAATAATGTAAGTTTAGAAGAATGAGAATTTTTATCATCAGACTCTCTGTGCGACAGTAATTCATTATTCTTTGTCAAAGCAACAGAGCATATACTTGTAGCAGTTTCAATATTTAGAATATGAATCTTCAGAACTTCTTCAATTGTTATCATTGAGCTAATTTTTCAAGAAGTTCTTTATCTTCTTTGATTATTTTTGCAAGTTTCCTTGACATTGTCAAATCGTGTTTAGTTTTATTTAAAAGTCCCTTTAAATAATCAAGCACATCACTTGCAATTGTATCAGGAAGGTTATCAATAACTTTATGTATTTCTGTTTTGATTTCTTGTGTTATCATAATCAAATCATTTTTTTTCAAATATACTATTTAAAATTATAGAGGTCAAATTCCGAATTGATTTTCTGAAATTTGTTTTAACGTATAAATAATCCCAATAACCCATTAATCCTCCGAAGCAAACAGCTCTTTTTTAGGTACTTTTTTCACCTCGTCTCCGTTTTTCAGTTTTTTGGAAACCGCTCTGTATGGAGCAACAATAACTTCCTGTCCGTCTTCAAGCCCTTCGGTAATTTCAATATATGTATTGTTCTGAATACCGGTTTTAACCTCTTGCATTTTGGCTATACCATCATCATATAAAAATACATATTCAAGAAATTCCTCATCTACTTTGCTTTCATCCTTTTTGGATTTTTCTTCTTCTCTTTTTTCACGTAATGATTTTTCTTTGCCGGTAGTATCCGACCTTGTAGTAACTGCCTGTATAGGTAAAGTTAAAATATTGTGTGCTGTTTCGGTTTGAATATCAACAGTTGCCGACATGCCCGGCCGGAGCGGTGAGAAACGCGGATTATCTTCGGGAATAAGGTCTTTATACGATTCTCTTAAAATCCTGATCTTTACATCAAAATTAGTAACCTGGTCAACACTCACACCAATAGTATTGGCAGAAGTGGCAATTTCGGTTACAATACCTTTAAATTTTTTGTTAAGATAAGCATCTACTTCAATAATTGAAGTATCGCCCAATGCCACTCTTACAATATCGTTTTCATTAACCTCAACATTCACTTCCATTTCCTGCAGATTGGCAATTCGCATTATTTCGGTTCCGCTTGAAAACTGGGAGGCTCCTGTTACACGCTCGCCTTTTTCTACATTAAGTTTTGAAACAGTTCCGTCGTTAGGAGCAAAAATGCTTGTTCTATTAAGATTTTCCTTTGCTTCTTTTAATGATGCTTTCGCACTACTCACCGAGTATTCGGCTGCTTTTACACTTTCTTTTGCTGCCTCAACTTCGGCTTCTGCAACTTCATACGAAGATTTTGCAGCATCAAAATCTGCTGCTGAAATTACGTTTTGCTTATAAAGTGTTTCATTTCTTTTAAAATTATTTTTCGAATTAATATATTGTGCTTTAGACTGTACCAAGCGGGCTTTAGAATTGGCAAGATTTGCCCGCTGTGTATTTAATGCAGCTTCTATTCTTTCGAAATTAGATATATAAATTTCAGGGTCAATCTTTGCCAATAAATCACCTTTTTTAACTTCTTCACCCTCTCTTACATATAGTTCAACTACCTCACCCGAAATGTACGGGCTGATACTTACATCTATTTCAGGCTGAATTTTACCATTTGCTGAAACCGATTCAATAAGTGTTCGTTTTTCAACAAGCTCGGTGCTGACTTTAATACCTTTTGTGTTTTGCTTTTTATTAATAGCCACTATTACAAGGATGATGATCAAAATGACCCCACCCCATATAAACCATTTTTTCTTTTTTGATTTCTTTTTCATTTAAATATTTTTATTGTAAATTAATATTTGATTTTAAGAGTTGTAAAATTAATTAAAAAAATTAAATACAAAAAAAAATAAACCCTCCCGATTAATTAAGGAGGGATGTTATTTTGAGACCTTTGCAAAAGTCAAATATATCTCATATTCAGAAAAATCCAATACATTTGACATGATGTTATTTATAATCTTCCAATGTAATTGGTTTTCCCATGTAAAAATCCAGGATTTTTGTTTTAAAAATAAAATCGTATTTAGCTGATAATAAATCTGATTTGGCTTTAGTCAGTTGCGTTTTAGCAACATTATAATCCAAAGCATTAATCAATCCCACATCAAATTTTTTCTCCATATATTTAAATGCCTCTGTATAAGCATTTAAAGATTTCTCATTAGCATTGTAACTTTTAAATGCCGATAAAGCATCGGCAAAAGCTGTTTCAACATTCTTTCTAACCTGATTCTTTGAAAGCTGAAGGTTATACTGAGCATTTTCCTCAGTTAACTTTGACTGACTAATGTATGACGATACCTGAAAACCATTGAAAATCGGGATACTCAAAGAAACCTGTAAGGTTTTATTTTGGTTATCTTCAAACTGGTTACCAAAGGGAATTATATCACCATAATTAGGTTCCAGGGGATTGGAATACTTTATCTGGTCGGAATAGCTTGTATTCCAGCCACCTCTTAACGAAAGACTCGGGCTCCTGTAGCCCCGTGCAATAGCTAATCCTTTATTTGCACTTTGCAACCTGTATTCCGAACTTTTAATTTCAGGTAAATTTAGTATGGCATACGAATAAATTTGCTCAGGAGGTAATAATTCAGGAACTGTTGTAATTGATAGTTCGGGTTTTTCTATTTCAAATTTTTCAGAGGCACTTTTATCAAGCAATTGTAATAAATCAAGATATGCAAGATTTAACTGGTTCCGGGCATTTATTAAATTTACTTCTTCGGTAGCTCCTTGTGCCTGAATATCAAACAAGCTGCCTTTAGGCAATGTTCCGGCATTAACAAGTTTTTCTGTTCTGTCAATCTGCAATTTGGTAATTTCAACCTGGTCCTCGGCTGTTGCTACAATCTCTATGTAAAACAAAATTTGCAAATAAGCAGCAGCAATATTCAGTGAAATATCATCTTTCATCTTATCCGAATCATACTTACTTGCCAAATATTCAAACTGGTTTTGCTTAATAGTATTATATTTTTGCAAACCGTTAAATATCGTTAAATCGCTTGAAAACGTGAAATAACTTTGCTGGGTGTTCTGATGTGCATATGTATAAGTTGCAAAGTCAATTGACCTTCCCCAACCATAAGTATGCGATAAACTTCCGTTAACAGTTGGTAATAAATCCAATTTACTTTGTAACAATCCAATTTTGTTGTTTTCTGAAGTTAATTCACTTTGTTTGATGTGAATGTTATTATCCAGGGCATAATTAATACAATCTCTTAGTGACCAAACTTTTTGTGAATAAATAGTGCCTGAAATTACAATAAGTAACAGACCAATTAAAGTTAATTTTAGGTTTCCTTTGAAACACTTACAATTTATTATTTTTATCATTACTTTTATATTTATTGTTTAACGGACAAATATAGCTAAAAATATGCCACATTTTTAAATTGCTGATTATTATAATTTTATCTTAACATTTTAAAACATTAGACGAAAATAGTGTTCGTATAGTTACAGTTATTGTTCGGATATGAACAAATTGATAAAAATTATTTGCCAATGTTTTATAAAATAAATAATTTTACAGAATAATTATATCATATTTACTAACATAAATTAACGAAAATGAAATCAAGTAATTATATTTTAAGTCTAATAATTTTAATTATTTTCAGCCTTAGCTTAAATGCGCAACAAAAAAAGCATCTTTGTTCTCATAAAATTTTTCATTACACATCAGAAATCGGAGATACAATTGATGTGGTTCATTATGATATCTATCTGGAATATATTGACTTTTCAGCTCAGACAATCCAGGGATTTACTAATGTTAGGTTAACACCAAAAGTTGATAACATCAGCTCCATCCCTCTTGAATTGCTTGATCTGACAGTTGATTCCGTTTTTGTTGAAGGAACCGAAATTACTTCTTTCACACATGTTGATGCAATAATTCAAATACCACTTTCAACTCCTGTAAATACAGGCGATACTCTAACTGTGAGTATTTATTATCATGGTCATCCGTTTCATGAAGGCTGGGGCGGTTTCCATTATTCTGGTGATTACGCATTTAATCTTGGAGTTGGTTTTGTGTCCGACCCGCATAATCTGGGTAAAGCATGGTTTCCGTGTGTTGATGATTTCAAGGACAGGGCAACTTATGATTGTTATATTACGGTTGGCGAAGGGAAAAAAGCCGTTTGCGGCGGTGCTTTAATTTCAAAAACAACTAATAAAAATAAATCCGTTACTTATCACTGGCAGTTGGACAAAACTATTCCAACTTATCTTGCTTCGGTTGCCGTTGGCGAATATGAAGCTGTGGCTGATTCCTATAATGGTATTAGTGATACAATTCCAATTTTAATTTACACCAAACCTGCTGATACATCTAAAGTTCCCGGTTCCTTTTCTCATCTTAAAGATGTAATGGCAATTTTTGAAAATTACTTTGGCCATTATCCATGGAATAGGGTAGGTTACGTTGGAACAGCTATCGGAGCTATGGAGCATGTTACAAATATTGCATATCCTCATTTCTGCATCAACGGCACATCAACTTATGAATGGCTTTATACTCATGAATTATCACACATGTGGTTTGGCGATCTCGTAACATGTGCTTCCGCAGGAGATATGTGGCTCAATGAAGGTTGGGCTGTCTTCTGTGAAATTTTTTACAGAAAAGACCTTTACGGTGAAGAAGATTTTAAAAGCTCAATGCGTGATAAACATGCTGATGTTTTGCGTACTACACATATTGAAGACGGGGGATATTATGCTTTGTACGGAGTCCCCACCGAACTCACTTACGGAGCTACTGTTTATGATAAAGGTTGTATTGTTGTTCAGACATTAAGAGGTTATCTTGGCAGTGATCTTTTCTTTGATGTTGTGAAAGCCTATCTTGAAGAGTTTGCTTTTAATTATGCTTCATCTTATGATATGAGAGATTTTATGACTTCTTACACAGGTATTGATATGACTGATTTTTTTGATGCCTGGGTATTCACTCCCGGAACACCTCATTTTTCAGTTGATTCATTTGTAGTCCAAACTACCGGTGAAGATTTTGAAGTTTTTGTTTATCCAAAACAAAAATATAAGGGATATGATTATCTCGCTAATTCCAATATTGTTGAAGTAACATTTATGGACAGCAACTGGAATACTTTTACCGATACAATTCATTTTTCAGGTAAAACAGGATGTTCGGTTAAACAGGTACCTTTTGCTCCAGAAGCCGTTATGATGGACATTGAAGAAAAACTGTGCGATGCCACAACAGACTATTTTCAAATAGTAAACAGCACAGGTGAATATGAATTTCCAAATACTTTTTTTAATATTGATGTTGAGCAAATCACAGATTCGGCATTTTTCAGGGTTACACATAACTGGGCACCCCCCGATAGTTTAAAAACTCCTGTTCCGGGATTACGGCTTTCCGATTACAGGTATTGGAAAATTGACGGCATTTTTCCTGAAGATTTCATTGCAACCGGACGTTTTTATTACAACAGAAATAATTATTTGGATAATACATTAATTTTAAGTCAAACCGATTCAGTTGTAATACTCTACCGTTCCTGCCAAGCCGAAGACTGGCAATCAATCAATTTTACAAAAGTGGGTATCTGGATGATCGGCAATTTTTATATTGATAGTTTGCAAAAAGGCGAATACACATTGGCTGTGTGGGATACACAGGTTGGAAATGATGAAAAATCATCAAAAAAAGAAAAGAAAATAAAAGTATATCCGAATCCGTCACACGACAGTTTTAATATTGAATTCAGCATTGAAGAAGAATCTTTATTAGAAGTTATCAATACAAATGGCATATTAATAAAAAGTATTAAAATCAAACCCGACCAAAATTTTATAAAATGGATACCCGGCGATATCCCTAAAGGAACTTACATAATTCAGATCAATTCGGGAAATAATAATATTGCCGGATGGGAAAAGGTCGTTTATATAAGATAATTTAAATCCTCAAGATTTTAGAAATCTGGAGGATTTTTGTAAATAAATTAAAAAACCGTAAAGGAAAAATTATGTTTTTTTATTTCTGAAGGTTTTATTTTAATCCAATCACTTTGTTCTTTACACGACATGCAATATGACGAGCCTTTAGAATATTCATGTTCACAATTGTAACATTTTTGGTTTTTTATGAAATATGTAATGTGTAATCTTTTTTGAGAGATAAATAAAACCAAAACTCCAATAACCGGTGTGAGTAATAAACTAATTATAAACGTTGCCCATAATCCTATCGTCCTTTTTGCACCTTCAATTGTTAGCAGAACAACTAAAATCATGTAAACAATAATAATAAATACTAAATTCATTCTAAGAGATATTTAAGGAACTTTTAATACTTGGGTTGTCAAAGTTCATGCCAGAAATGTATGTCATAAATTATCAATTACTTAACAACGGTCATTATATTATATATTATGTGAAGACATAATAAAACCGAATACTACTTTCCAATTTCGGATAAAAAATATACTATTATCCTGTAAAACTTTGTTTTTTTGTAAAGTATTGGGTTTTTATTATCAGTCCTCCCCCGAAAGCTTTCGGGGTCAGTCTTCAGTCCTCAGTCTGCTGACTGCCGACTGCCGACTGCTTACTTTTTATTAACTATCACTTAAGCTAATTTGTTTGTAGCTTCGCTACACTAAGTAATATTTGTTAAAAATGTTAAAATCGGTAAAAATCTGCTTATAAAAGTATATTTTTGCCTTCCAAAAATCTACATTTTAAAATGTCCCAAAAAAATATTTTACTTATAATTATTTTATTATTAATTTTTTCCTGCCGCAATTCATCTGTTGAATCTGAGAAAAATCCCCAAGTAATAATTTCTTCTGACAGCCTTATAATTAATCTTGATCAAATAATCATAAACAAAAAAGCCCATTGGATTGACAGTATTTTTACCCGTCTTCATAAAAGAGGCGGATTCAACGGAACCGTTTTATATGCGGAAAAGAGACGAATGGTTTATAAAAAAGCATTGGGTATGGCAGACTATAGAGATAAAGATACCCTGACAACCGAATCAATGTTCCAGCTTGCATCTGTTTCAAAGATGTTTACTGCAATGGCAATAATGATACTTAAGGAAGACGGAAAACTGGATTTTGATGCTGATGTCAGGGATTACCTGCCTGATTTTCCTTATGAAAATATAAGCGTCAGGCACTTACTGACACACCGTTCGGGATTGCCAAGATATATGTCGCTGGCACATGAAAAATGGAAAAATAAAACAATTCCCTTAACAAACGATACAATGCTGGCACTATTTATAAAATATAAACCACAGCCATATTTTAAAACCAACACCGGATTTCATTATTGTAATACGAATTATATGCTTCTGGCTTGTATTGTTGAGAATATTTCGGGAAAAACTTATGATAAATTTGCAGAGGAGAGAATTTTTAAGCCGCTTGAAATGAATCACACAAAAATTTATAATATGAATGACGATTCCATTGTTACTGCTTAAATTCCTGTTGGGGTTACCGGCTACAGATACAGAGGATTGAGAATTGTAAGAGAACGAAATGATTACCTGAATGGAATAATG
>JAUWKH010000171.1 GCA_030614305.1 Bacteroidota bacterium | reverse complement strand
GCAGTTGCAGTAGCAGTTGCAGTAGCAGTAGCAGTAGCAGCAATGAGATTGCATAAACATTCCATTTCTAAATTACTATTAGATGTTTGTCATTTCAATATTCTCACCAATTTGCTATGAGAGAAATGGAATGTTTTATTTAAATAATTTGAAGGTTTATAAATTTTTCAGGATCAACTCAGCCGTTTTCCTTGAGGCTCCGGCATCTCCTAATTTTTCTTTTAATAAGCTGTAATCCGAAAGAATTCTTTTATGATTACTTTTATCAAGAAGTATTTTATTTAATTCAAACCTAAGATTTGCACGATTAAGTTCATTTTGGATTAACTCTCTAACAACCATGCGATTCATAATTAAATTTACAAGTGTGATGTATTTCACATTAACAATTCTTTTTGCAATTTGATATGAAATAAAATTTCCCTTATAACAAACAACCTCCGGAACCTCGAATAAGGCAGTTTCAAGAGTAGCTGTACCAGAGGTAACCAATGCTGCTGTGGCATTGCTTAATAATTCATAAGTTTGGTTATATAAAATTTTAACCTCTGTATCTGCTGTGATTTTTTCATAAAATTCATGAGGAACAGATGGAGCAGCACCAACAACAAATTGATAATTTTCAAATTCAGGTATAATAGCGAGCATTATTGAAAGCATTTTTGTTATCTCCTGTTTACGACTTCCGGGTAGAAGAGCAATAATCGGCTTTTTATTCAAATTATTTTTTTGGATAAATAAATTTTTATCCTGTTTTGAAAAATTATTAATCACATCCAATAATGGATGCCCCACAAATTCAACATCATAGCCGCGTGACTTGTAAAATTCTTTTTCAAAAGGAAGGATAACGAACATTTTATCAACATACTTTTTTATCTTTTCCACTCTTGAACTTTTCCACGCCCATATCTGCGGAGAAATATAATAAAACACTTTAATGCCGTTCTTGTGAGCAAATTCTGCAATTCTAAGATTAAAGCCCGGGTAATCAACAAGTATCAAGGCATCGGGACGATATTCAAGAATATCTTTTTTACAGAAAGAAATGTTTTTTGCTATTGTCCTGATATTTGAAACAACCTCAACAAAACCCATAAAAGCAAGGTCACGATAATGCTTAACTAATTCTGCCCCTTGTTCCATCATTAAGTCACCACCCCAACATCTGAATTCAGCATTTTTTTCAAGCAATTTGATCTCTTTTATCAAATTTGATGCATGCAAGTCACCCGAAGCTTCTCCTGCTATGATGTAAAATTTCATATTGTATCTACGTTAGTTTTAAATCACATATAAAATAAAAGCCACCTTCGGTGAAAATTAACAGAAAGTTTCAGGTTTCAGTTATGGGATAAAATTTTTCCGCATAAGCACCTAATCATATAAAACCAAAAAATAAAAAATCAAATACATAAACATAACCAATAAAATCCCCCTGCCTGTTTTCTCGTATTTTAACTTTACAAAATAATATCGCATTGGAAATAGATTGATAAATATGCTTATGAGTTGAAGCGTTGATTGCTTTATTATAAAATTCAAATCAAAAATGCTTAAAATCAGTAAATTAATTAAAAACAAAAAACCATAAAATATCACAGGCAAAAATATTCCCATTAAAATGCCAAGCAGGTTTGTATCTTTTCTAAGCATTTAATTTCCATTTATTAATATCTTCAATTGCATAATGAGCAGTAAAATCAAAATGAACAGGAACAACAGAGACATAATTATTTTCCAAAGCCCATTCATCAGTATCTTTACCGTTTTCTAATCTTTCAAATCTTCCGGTAAGCCAGTAATAGTCTTTCTGACGCGGGTCTTTGCGTTCATCAAATTCTTCAACCCACTTTGATTTTGCCTGACGACATACTTTAATACCTTTGATTTCTGCTCCGTTAACCGTTGGAATATTCACATTCAGGCAAACGCCGGATGGCAATCCGTTTTTAATAACATTTTCTGCAATAATTTTAACATATTCGTCGCAGTATCTAAAATCTGCTTTGCTGCTATAATCAAGCAATGAAAAGCCAATTGACGGAATTCCGTCAATACAAGCTTCCAATACGGCAGCCATTGTTCCTGAATAAATTACATTTATTGATGCATTTGAACCATGATTAATTCCCGAAACCAACAAATCGGGTTTATGCCTGAGAACAATTTGTTCGCCAAGCTTAACACAATCTACCGGTGTTCCGTTGCAGGAATATTCTTCATAATCTTTTTCTTTAACAATCTCTTCTACCCTTAAAGGCGACCTGACAGTAATTGAATGCGCAGTACCCGACATAGTGCTTTGAGGTGCCACAACAACCACCTTTCCAATGGTTCGCATTATATTGATTAAATGTCTGAGTCCCGGAGCATTTATTCCGTCATCATTTGTTACTAAAATTATAGGTTTATTCATTTATATAATTGTTAAAATTTTGGAGCAATGCAAAAATATAAATAATTACTTAATAACCGAACTTGCTTTTTTAAAAAGAAAAAGGAATTAGTAACTCAGAATTGTGAAGAAAACGGAACTCCTTCTATTGAATTAAAATCTAAGCAACTCCTCATACAATCTTTGCACAGGCAATCCCATAACATTATAAAACGAACCTTCAATCTTATCAATACCGATATATCCAATCCATTCCTGTATGCCGTAAGCTCCTGCTTTATCATAAGGTTTGTATTTTTCAATATAATAATGAATTTCCTCTAAACTTAATTGCTTAAAATGCACTTTAGTTTTTGCATAAAAAGATGTGGTTTTATTTTTTGCTCTCAGGCAAACACCTGTAATAACTTCATGTTCTTTACCCGATAGTTGCTGCAGGGTATTAACTGCATCATCATAATCAACGGGTTTACCCAAAATTTTATCTTCAAGGCAAACAATAGTATCGGCAGTAATAATAATAGTATTATCAGTTAATTCATTATCCTGAAATGCTTTGGCTTTCTGTTCGCACAGATAAACAGCAACTTGTTCAGGAGTGAGGTATTCAGGATAGGTTTCATTAATTTCTTTAATAATAACTTTAAAGTCCAGACCTAATTCTTTTAAAAGATATTGCCTGCGTGGAGATTTGGAAGCAAGTATAATCTGCTTATTATTTAGATTTTCAGGATACATATATTAAAAACTGATATACACAAGCTGCATGGACAATATCCCTGCTAACATAATAATTTTTGATAAATTACCTGAGAAACGGTAATTATCTTTATTCTTTGATCTTATAACATTTATTAATAAATATATAAAAAGGGGCTGTACAACTATCATTAAATACCAGAAAATAATCGTAAAATTTTCTACAAAAAGTCTATATTGACTATATGCCAATATCAGAATACAAATTATAATTAATGAAGTTGTTATGTATTTTGTTGCCCTGATACCTGACACAACAGCTAATGTCCTGCAGCCGAATTTTGAATCCCCTTCAATATCCTGGATGTCCTTTATCATTTCACGGATTAATGTTACCATAAAAGCATACAAACTGTAACTCCATATTATTATATTAATAATTTTAATACTTCTATAAGCATCAATAAAATCTATTGGCGACAATCGTAATGAGAAAAATTCAAAAATCCAGACTATCAATAAAACTAAAGCAGATAATATTGCAACAACCAGATTGCCCCAAAATATTTGGCGTTTATATTTTGCCGAATAATACCAAAGCATAATTGCTATCATCACAAAAATAAATCCCAATTGAAAAGCATTTACTTTGATTGCAATATAAAATCCAATTATAAAAGCAATACCGTTTAAAATTGCATAAATTAATTTAGCTGTTCCTATTGATACCTTTTTACCGACAATTAATTTATCGGGTTTGTTATATGCATCAATTTGTATGTCAAAATAATCGTTAATAATATATCCTGCTGCTGCTATCAAAATTGTTGAAAAAACCAGCAAGGCAAAATCCAGTTCACTGAATGTAAAATTTACTCCGTGAAGTTGCAAAACAGGTTTAATTATACAAAAACGAATTAAGTATTGTGTTAAAATAATGATTGCGAGGTTGGGAACCCGCAGAAGTTTATAATATGTTGATATTTGAAAAGTCATAAATTTTATTCAAGTTTTGCATGTTGGGAAAATAATATAATGATAAATGATTCAAGTAATGACAAAGGCATCCATTCGGGAAAAGGTTAAGGTAAAGATGCCTGTCTAGTAGTGCGTTCTCTAATTATCATTAAAAATTTATTTATCTTTTTCCTTTATACTGCGTTAAAATTATTTACCGTAGCTACGGCTATGCTAAAGAATTTTGCCTTGTCTAAAGAAAAAATCTTTAATAAATTTCATGTAAGTCCAATTAAAGAACGCACTACTGGTCTTAGGTTAATGGGTAAGGTAATTTTTTACATAACCCTAACCTCCTTATCAAACCTGCTTCATAACCATAACCTCTTAACATCTAACATTAAATTTAATAACACCTAACATACTAAATGTATGATATTCGAAACTTTATAATTTAATATTTCTAATTAATACTACCATTTATAAGCATCATCATTCATCCATTTACCCTGAATTTTAAGCACCTGTTCAATGATGTCCCTTACACATCCTTCGCCGCCTTTAAAATGCGAAATATATTTTG
>JAUWKH010000133.1 GCA_030614305.1 Bacteroidota bacterium | reverse complement strand
GTATAATTTCTTTTACTTTATTTTCAAAAGCAGCACAAATAGCTGTTGTTGCCCGTAAAATATCAACTATTACGACTATGTAATTTTCTTTTGTTAAAATATACGGATATAAAACAGGAGTAAAGCAAACTTCAATGGTGTGTTTTTTGTTTGGCATTTTAATATTTATTTAAATTTTAGGACTTTACAGACAGACTAAATAGTATCTATAAAGTCAAACAAATTTTGAAATAAAGCACCAAATAACAAATAACAAATTTCAAATAATTTCCAAATTTCCAAATTTCAAATTTCAAAATTTATCCGTATAGATGACCGAAATAGTTTAAAACATTGAATTTTTGAACATTGAGATTTATTTGTATTTTGGTGCTTGTCATTTGTGATTTTTAATATTTGTTTAAATTATCGGACTTTATAAACCGACACTATTTAGAATAAAAGTCAATCATATTTTGGATACCTTCTGTGCAGGCTTTGCAAAATTTATTACCTTTAAAAGATTTCATCAGGCAATCGTAAGCAGGACGATAAACACCTTTAGCTACATAGCCACCTCCTTCAAAAACACCGGGTTTGTCAAGATACTTTTTCTTTGGAGGGGTTGGGATTGGAGTCCTCTTTTTTAGAAGATGTTTCCACTTACTGTCAAAATCAATTAGAGTTGTAAGATTAGGCTCCCATGGTTCAACATCCAAAGGATAAAAATCATTATATGAAGTAGGAGAATTATAATATTCGTCACCCAGTCCGGCAAAACCATGTCCGAATTCATGAACAAATATTTTAGAAGCTAAAATATTACTGTTTACACTTACTGAATAATAATTATAAATTGCACCACCACCATATTTTTTGTTGTTCACTAAAATATATATCTGATCATAAGGAGCATTGGCAGCGAGGTCCCTTACACTTTTATTATCCATGGTCATGCAATAACGCTCGCTGTCAAAAGTATAAAAGCCGGTGTTCATCAGTGTTTTTTTCCAGATACTATCACCCGGAATATCATTTCCCGATTCTTCGGAAGCTGCTAAAACAGCCCTGATATTAAATTTATCCTTGTTTTCAGTATAAGGCGAAAATGAAAATAAGAGTTTAGCAAATTTCTGACAATCATTTATAAATAATCCCAATTCATTTTTAGAATACCCTTCAGGCAAAATAACAATATCAACTTTTTTGGCAGGATTGCCGGATATATGAACGTCAAAAGCAGGATATTCCAGATTACGTTCAGGTTTGATAAAGTAACTGTTAACATCAACATTATATTCAAACTTTTTTTCAAATATTCCTTTTTTATTTCTGCTGTAAAATTCAATTCTTACATCATTTTTTGGAAAAGGCATTACAACTGTTTCTAACAAACTGCGACTTGTGGTTTTTGCTTCATCGGTTGTTTGCCATTCGCCAAAAAGTGTGGAATAACCTCTTGAATAAAGCAGACTATCGGTTTTAATATCAAAAACTTTAAAATAATATTTACCGTAGTTAAAGGTATCAACAAGATTTACTTTTGAACCACCCCAGTAAGGTTCTTCCAGAAGTTGGCTAAATGTGTAAAACTCAGTTTTTTTATTGCCTGAATGATAATAATCAATTCTTAAAGTATTATCATGAAAATATTTCTCAAATTGAGCATTAACAGTCAAATTAGAAACAATTAAAAATAATAATATTAGATATTTCATAATGTGGAAGTTAGAAAAAAATTAATTTTGATGTGAAATTAAAAAAATTTTATATATTTGACCCCCAAATAATTTATAAAGAATTGATTAATCTTTTTGAAATAACCAGAAAAATGAACTATCTGAATATTAAAGATAGGGATGCCTTCCTTTGCTAATAATAATTTGCTTTGATTTACAAGAAAAAAATTCCGGTTTCACAAAACTAAAACTATTATTATGAAATTACCTTATGCAGAATCATATAAAATAAAAATGGTTGAAACCATTAAAAAAAGTACACGTGAAGAGCGTGAAAGATGGATAAAAGAAGCAAGGTACAACCTTTTTAACCTGAGAAGCGACCAGGTTTTTATTGATTTACTGACCGATTCAGGCACAGGTGCAATGAGTGATAAGCAATGGTCGGAAATTATGCTTGGCGATGAAAGTTATGCAGGTGCCTCATCATATTATAAAATGAAAGAAGCAATTAAGGAAATTTGCGGATTTGATTATTTTTTACCGACACATCAGGGAAGAGCAGCCGAGAATGTTCTTTTTTCTGTTCTGGTAAAAGAAGGTGATCTTGTTCCCGGGAATTCACATTTTGATACAACCAAAGGTCATATTGAGTTAAGAAAAGCAACTGCTGTTGATTGCACTATTGACGAAGCATTTGATACAACAAACTATCATCCGTTTAAAGGCAATATAAATATTAATAAGTTAGAAGACGTTTTAAAAAAAGTACCTTCAGAAAAAATAACTTTTATTGTTGTAACTGTTACGTGTAATTCTTCAGGTGGTCAGCCTGTTTCTATGCAAAATTTAAGGGAAATAAGAGAAGTTGCCGACAAATATGGAAAACTCGTGTTATTTGATTCGGCCCGTTTTGCTGAAAATGCATATTTTATCAAGAAAAGGGGAAAAGGATATGAAGATAAAACCATCAGGGAAATTGTAAAAGAAATGTTTTCTTATGCTGATGTAATGACCATGAGCTGTAAAAAAGATGCGATAGTTAACATGGGTGGATTTATCGGGTTCAGGAATGAAGAATTGTTTAATAAAGCAGTTGTATATAATATTTTGTTTGAGGGCTATGTTACTTATGGCGGGATGTCGGGGAGAGATATGAACGCACTTGCACAGGGATTAAAAGAAGGAACAGAGTTTGATTACCTTGAATCGCGGATTGAACAGGTAGCTTATCTTGGGAAAAAACTTACTGATTATGGAGTACCTTTAATTTTACCTTATGGTGGTCATGCGATATTTGTAGATGCTTTACGATTCCTTCCGAATATTCCAAGAGAAGAATTTCCAGCCCAGGTCCTGCCAATTGAATTATATATTGAAGGAGGCGTAAGAGGAGTTGAAATCGGCGCCCTGATGGCAGACCGCGACCCTGTTACCAGGGAAAACCGTTTCCCTGAACTGGAACTGATGAGGATGGCTATACCAAGACGTGTATATACCAATAATCACATGGATCATGTTGCGGTTGCTCTTGCCAATGTTTATGAAAGACGAAACAAAATTAAAAGAGGAGTTAAGATTATCAAAGAAGCACCTATCCTCCGTCATTTTACTGTGGAACTTGATAGGATTTAACAAAATAATAACTGTTGCAAACAGTTATTTCGTACCTTTGAAAAAAGGTAATTCCAATGTCTGTCAAATTTTCAAAAGATATACAATATTACAGGTTTTGTCTGTATGGTTTTTTAAAGAATCTTAGATTTTTTGAGGTTTTCCTTTTATTGTTTTTTCTTGATAAGGGCTTATCTTTTTTTGAAATAGGAACTTTATATGCCATTCGTGAAATAACAATTAATATCATTGAAATTCCAACCGGAATTATTGCAGACTCGGTTGGAAGAAGAAGAATGATGATAATTGCATTTGTTTTTTACATTTTTTCTTTCATTGTATTTTATTTTTCTGCGACTTATTTTTTGTTTCTTTCAGCTATGATTTTATTCGCTTTTGGCGATGGGATAAGAAGCGGAAACCACAAAGCAATGATTTTGGATTATCTGGCAATAAAAGGCTGGAAAGACCAAAAAATTAATTATTACGGACATACCCGGTCATGGTCGCAAATAGGTTCTGCAATAGCTTCTGTTATTGGTGCTTTAATAGTTTTTTATACAGGCAGCTACAAACAAATATTTCTATTTTCAATAATTCCGTACCTTCTGGATTTAATTAATGTTATTTCTTATCCAAAAGTTTTAGACGGAAATATTCAGAAACTAAACACTAAAAAAATCAAACAAAACTTTAAAGATGTTTTTAAAGAACTGATGTATTCTTTTAAGAACATTGTGGTTTTAAAAGCAATTGCAAACTATTCATTTTACAGTGGATATTATAAGGCGGTAAAAGATTATTTGCAGCCGGTTTTAAAAATGTTTGCTGTTTCAATTCCTGTTTTATTGTTTCTTGATGATAAACAAAGAACAGCTATTGTGATAGGCATAACTTTTTTCATTATTTATATTTTGAATTCATTTGCATCAAAATATTCGGGAAGAATTGCCGGTAAATTTAAAAATATTTACCGACCGTTGAATTTGACTTTAATTATTGGTTACATTGCAGGAATGATCAGCGGATTATTTTTGAATTATAATCTGAGTGTAATTTCAATAATTTTTTTCATCGGGATACTTGTTCTTGAGAATATCAGAAAACCTATAGGTGTCTCTTATATCGGAGATTTGCTGGATAAGAAAATTTTTGCAACAACTTTTTCAGTAAATTCGCAGGTGCAGACATTGATTGCTGCAATACTGGCTCCGCTGATAGGTTTTTTTGCCGATAAATTCGGAGTAGGAACAAGCATGATTATTGTGTCGGTTGTTTTAATAATTACTGCTCCGGTGTATTTTGTAAGGAAAAATAGAAGTTAATTTAAAATTAAGTTCCTCTATAATTTTAATAGAAATGGAATGTTTAAGAAATTTTATTAATTTTGTTAAAAATGAATAAATAACCAACTTCAGACATCAAACTTTGATTGTCCCAAAGAGATGCCTTTGGCACATCTTTCGTTGCGTTAAGAATTAATAATACTAAACATTGATAAATGATAGTAATACGAATAACTAAAGAGTTCGGCTTTGAAATGGCTCACGCGCTGATGGGTTATAACGGGCCATGCAAAAACATTCACGGACATTCTTATAAATTGTTTGTAACGGTTATTGGCAGCCCGGTAACTGATAAAAAATCACCAAGACAAGGAATGGTAATGGATTTCAGGGAATTAAAAGCAATTGTTAAAAAAAATATTATTGAAAAATTTGATCATGCTTTGGTATTAAATAATAAGATGCCGGAGGATGTTGTTGAAAAAATTTCTAAAACCTTTGAAAAGCTTATTCTTGTGGATTATCAGCCGACCAGCGAAAACTTTTTAATTGATTTTGTAGAAATAATTAAACCCAAACTGCCTTCTGAAATAAAATTATATTGCTTAAAATTAAGCGAAACAGCAACATCTTATTCCGAATGGTATGCGGGGGATAATTGATGATTATTGCCAACCCTTGAAAGGTTGGTAACCCTTAACCCAAATTGATATTTGCAACTTCTAACATACTGGGCATTAGCATCCTGTCGCACTCAGATTCGTTTTTAGCACTACAAAAAAATGTATTTCTACGAATTGGTTCTCACATTATATGGTAATATTCTT
>JAUWKH010000168.1 GCA_030614305.1 Bacteroidota bacterium | reverse complement strand
ATTTTCATAATCGTGGTATGGTGCCAGGCCAACGCCTTCATTAGCTAGTTTTCCAATATATACACCGCCTCCGGAAAAGGTCATATCAACAAAAGATTTAGCTACAGCATAAATGGCATTATCCAGGGTTCGATAAATTGTCTTATCTGTGGAATTTCCATTGCTCCAACATAAGCTATTACCGGATTCACCGTAGTATGATTATCAGCCCACCAAGCAGATAGAAATCCCAAGGGGTAAGATGCTTCATCCACATCAAACAAAATACTGACCGCGTTTGCCTGCGGTTCTGACAATTCTGTGTCAACGAGAACAAATTTTGATTGCGGATACTTTTTAGCAGCATCAATAACAGCATCATTCCACATAAAACCAATGGCGATGATCAGATCAAAATACATTTCACCATAAGCATCCAATCTTTGCAGGTAATTGTCAGTTGCAGTATCGAGGTTATATTCAACTTCAAAGCCAAAATCAATTTTTGCTTGTTCCATTCCTGCTTTGCAACTCTGTAAGAAACTCAGGTCATCGAAAGTAAAACCATTGGCTAACATAACCACCTTGATTTTCTGTTCTGTTAACTTTTCATCTTCTTTATTACAGGCAGTGATGACAACTAAGGCTATGAGTAAAAACATGAAATAATTTTATTTGTTTTTTTCATTTTATAATAAGTTTGTTAGTTATAATAAAATCTTGTTTTTTAACAAGTTTTATTTCCGTTAAAGACTTTTATCCCATGCGGGTTTACTTAACTTTTTAATTAATTTTTATCTTGCAGTTTATCCGGGTTAAGGTTAAGAACCAAAAAGCTGTGTCCTTAATTCGTTGATCATCTTTTTTGCTTTTTCAACAGATTCAAAAGCAAGAGCACCAGAATAAAGTGTCAGGAATTCTCTGCATAAATCTTTATCTTCTTTAAATAATTTAAGAGCAGTTTCTTCAATTACCGGTTGCATGGCATATTCTTTTGCTTCATATTCTTTCCAGACTTCCCGTACTTTATTTATATTTTTTTTATAATTCAGGTCAACCAGATTTTCCAAAGTATTAAATATCCAATATGCTTTTTCAGGGTTATAATCATACGTGCCTGCAGGCGGATTAAAATGAAACTCCGCAGTTAAATTTTTATTCAAATCATATTCATGATAATACATTTCAGGGGTTTCCGTTATTCCCAAATACCATGGTGTAAGAACACTTGAACATGAGGCACCGGTTGTTCTCCAGTAAACACAACCAATTTCCTGTGGCAACCAGTTTCTCAACTGGAATACGGCGGCTTCCTGATTATGCTGACTGCAAATACATCCATCGCCCGAATTCATAACATCATGCGGAGAGCCCAGTTTATAATTTTTTGTTTTATCAAACCCGGTTCCTTCAAGATGATCGCTCAGAATATCTCTCATATCCTGAACAGTCATTTTCCGGTTTGCTTTAACTGAAAAAGGAAGGTTTCCCTTAATTGGTAATTGTATATTTTCTCCAGTTACCAAACATTGACCCCGCCATTGTCTCGAATCGCAACCATATTTAATATCAAACCAGCCTCTGCCGGGCTTGCTGTATGCATTTTTATAATTAAACGGCTTACCGCTTTTCGGGTCATACCATCCCCTTTTAATTGCATACTCAATTAAATCGGGTGATGCCAGAAAATTATTTGTGTCTTTCAAATTAACTTCACCGATTATGTTAACATTTGCCAAAACAACCACCTCATCATCAGGAACCCGTTGAGCTACCCAGTGTTGTCCTCTTGCCATTGATAATATCCATGCTTCATTGGGGTCGGCAATAACAAGCGTTACACCCAGGAAATTACATCCGAAACGTTTTATCAATTCTCCTGCAATAAGTACTCCTTCTCTTGCTGTTCTTGCCCTTCGTGCAACCTGTCGCCTTAACATATATCCAATACCGCCGTCAATTATGTCTCCCCGCTTTATTAATTCTTCCTTTGAATCTTCAATGGTTCGTGTACCATCACTGGCACAAGCAACACCCCATTCGTTGATATATGAATCACTTCCTCTTGAACCAAAATTTTCAGACCAGATAAATGAATAACTTTCTCTTACTTCAGGATAAGTGCCGCCATTAGTAAGTTTAATTACTGCACCCGGTTCATATTTTATCCTTGGCACAACCCGGAAATTCAGGAATCTTTTGCCTGAATTAAGTTCACTATGGGCAAATAATACCGAGCCGTCTGCTGTGGCTTTCTTTCCTGCTATCACTGCATAACAGGCAAATACTGAAGAAGATGATATTATCACAAATATCAAAGCAATGATTGTAAAAATTAATATTTTCTTTATTTTCATTTTTTCTTTTAATTAATTAATGTAATATTTTAAAAACTAACTCTTTCATTAATTCCCCATCTTTAGCTGAAATATTTCCAACACCTTTTGATTTCACATCATATTCTCTGAGATATGAAATAATTTTTGACAGTTTCTCAAATGAATAATTTTTAGCAGCATTTTCATAATCATATACAAAATACGGACTTATTGAAAGAGCTGATGCTATATTATTCCTTGACCTGTCTTTTAACTGATGGTAAATCAGTAATTTCGAGAAGAAAATATATAAAATCCAGATAATTTTAACTATTGGATTTTCCTTAGGATTAGCAGCAAAATAATTTATTATCTGATTGGATTTATAAACATTTTTCTTACCTAAAGTTTTTTGAAGTTCAAATACATTAAAATCCTTGCTTATCCCGATATTTTCCTCAATATGAACATCGGTTATTTGTGTGTTTTCCGGTAGATTTATTATAAGTTTACTTATTTCATTTGAAATTTTACTTAAATCCGTTCCGAGATATTCCGACAATAAAAAAGATGCTTTAGGTGTGATTGAATATCCTTTTTGTTTTAAATTGTCATTAATCCAATCAGGAATTTTATTATCATACAATTTAGCTGATTCAAATAAAACACTGTTTTTCTTAATTTTACTTGCAAAAGTTGTTCGTTTGTCAAATTTCCTGTACTTATAACAAATTACAAGTAATGTTGATTTTAAGGGATTCTCAATATATGGAGCAAGTTCTTCAATTTTATTTATTTGTTGAGCTTCTTTAACTATCACAACCTGATAGTTTGACATCATGGGAAATCGTTTTGCATAGCTGACAATTGTCGGCACATCTGTTTCTCTTCCATAAATAACCGTTTGATTAAATTCTTTTTCATCTTCGCTCAAAACATTTTTTTCAATATAACTTGATATTTCATCAATATAAAACGGTTCCTCACCGGTCAGGAAATAAACCGGGTAATAAATTTTATTTTTTAAATCGGTGATTATCTCGTTAAATTTCATTATAATCAAAATAAAGATGTTTAACTGTTTCTCCTTTATTTATTAGTTGGTTTAATGAATCAATACCAATTTTAAGATGTTCTTCAATAAATTTTCCCGAGATTTTCCGGTCACTTTCTTCGGTTTTAACACCTTCGGAAATCATTGGCTGGTCAGAAACCAACAGCAAGGCACCTGTTGGAATTTCATTGGCAAAACCAACAATAAAAATCGTTGCAGTTTCCAGATCAATTGCCATACTTCGTGTTCTTCTGAGGTATTTTTTAAATTCTTCATCATGTTCCCAAACTCTTCTGTTTGTAGTATAAACCGTTCCTGTCCAGTAATCCCGTTTGTAATTGCGTATTGTAGTTGAAATTGCTTTTTGCAGATTAAAGGCAGGCAAGGCAGGTACTTTTTCAGGAAAATAATCATTTGATGTTCCTTCTCCTCTGATTGCCGCAATTGGTAAAATCAAATCGCCGAGTTTATTTTTTTTCTTTAATCCTCCGCATTTGCCTAAAAACAAACAAGCTTTAGGTGAAACAGCACCTAACAAATCCATTATTGTTGCTGCATTAGCACTGCCCATCCCAAACTTGATTATGGTTATATTTTTTGCCGTGGCATTGGGCATTGGTTTATTTTTACCATGTATTTCTATATTATTCCATTCGGCAAATAATTCTACATAATTATCAAAGTTTGTTAAAAGTATATATTCACCAAAATCATCAAGTTTAGTTCCTGTGTAACGCGGTAACCAGTTTTTTATAATTTCATCTTTAGTTTTCATATTTTTTATAATTTCACGCAAATTTAATTGTTTTTGCTTTAAATGAAGAATTTAAAAAAATATTACCTTTGAATTATGTATAAATTAAATCTTCCGGAATACAATTTTAAGATAAGAAAAATTAATCAAAAGCTTGAGATATTCGACCGGTTCAGGAAAAAATATGTTACACTGACACCAGAAGAATGGGTAAGACAAAATTTCATTGAATATCTGATTCATGAAAAATATTTCCCCGAATCATTAATTATTGTGGAAAAAAGTTTAACTCTTAATCAAATGCAAAAACGTGCGGATATTGTTGTTTATACGAACAAAGGTGGGCCAAATTTGATTGTTGAGTGCAAAGCACCGGAAGTTAAAATTACACAAAAAACTTTTGACCAGATTGCAAGATATAATATGACTTTACAAGTAGATTATCTGATTGTTACAAATGGAATAATCCATTATTGCTGCCGTATTGACTTTATAAATAAAACTTACAACTTTCTAAAAAACATACCTGAATATAATGAAATTTGAAATCCATACAGACAGGTTTAGAAATTGGAAATTAGAAATTGGCAGTCAGCAGT
>JAUWKH010000011.1 GCA_030614305.1 Bacteroidota bacterium | reverse complement strand
TTATAAATATAGTTAAAATCCGCAAATAAAATATTTAAATAGCCGCGAATGCGCGAATAAAATAAAATAGAACTTATTTTATTTCACTCATTTGGGTGAAGGAAAATTCTGTATATTCGCGATATTAGCGGCTAACAAAAAAACACTTGCGGATTTTAGGAATCAGAAGGAATCTTAAAAATTCTTTCAGTATTCATCAAAACGTTATAAACTTTACTAACTTTATGAACTTTATAAACTTTCTAACTTTACAAACTTTTTAACTTTAGTAGGTCGGCAAGTTCGCCTGTTAGGTTTTGATGTCTTTGGTGTTTATTCTATTGACATTATAAATGTTTCGGAACAGTTAATTATTTCAGATATGAAAAACAAATTTTAAAAATTGAAATATGACAAAGAAACTACAAATACGAAATAGCACAGCTGAATTTCTTGTTTTTACAAACCAAACTGGCGAAAATACCATCGAAGTTCGTATTGAGGACGAAACCGTTTGGTTGTCGCAAAAGCTAATAGCCGTTCTTTTTGAAGTGGAAGTGAATACAATTAATTATCATATAAAAGAGATTTTAAAATCCCGCGAACAAAGTGCAGAGGCAACTATTCGAAATTTTCGAATAGTTCAAATTGAAGGAAAAAGACAAGTGGAGCGGGATGTTGAGTTTTATAATCTGGATATTATTATTTCAGTTGGTTATAGAGTAAACTCCGGCAGAGCTATACAATTTAGACAATGGGCAACCAATGTGTTGCACGATTTTGTAATACGTGGTTATGTATTGGACAAGGAGCGATTGAAAAACGGTGCATTTTTCAGCAAGAAATACTTTGATGATTTGCTTGCCGAAATCCGAGAGATAAGAGCTAGCGAAAGAGGTTTTTATCAAAAAATCACTGACATTTACGCTACGGCAATGGATTACAATAAAAATGCAGAAACAACCAAGCTGTTTTTTGCCACAGTTCAAAATAAACTGCATTTTGCAATACACGATCAAACAGCTGCTGAATTGATAGTGAGCCGTGCCAATGCCGAAAAAGAACACATGGGGCTGAGTACCTGGAAAAATGCGCCCAAAGGAAAAATTATTAAAAATGATGTGTTGATAGCCAAAAATTACTTGAAAGAAAAAGAGATTAAATCACTCGACCGCTTTGTAACGATGTATTTAGACTATGCTGAAGATCAAGCAGAACGAGGTTTCCCAATGACAATGAGTGATTGGGCAGTAAAACTCAATGTTTTCTTGCGGTTTAACCAACGTGAAGTACTTGAAAACCCTGGGCGAGTTACTGCCGAAATTGCCAAAGCTTTTGCTGAAACAGAATTTGAGAGATTTAGAGTGGTGCAAGACCAACTTTTTGAATCTGATTTTGATAAACATATAAAAAGGCAGTTGAGCGAGCTGACAGATGACAAAATTTAGTAGTAATTTTTGGCATTTTTCATTTATCGCTTTACACTTTTTTGAAAGAAAACCTTAAATCCGCAAATAAAATATTTAAATAGCCGCGAATGCGCGAATAAAATAAAATAGAACTTATTTTATTTCACTCATTTGGGTGAAGGAAAATTCGTGTAAATTCGCGATATTAGCGGCTAACAAAAAAATTGCATAATCGAATAATGCAATTAAACTAATATAATTCTATACTCCCCCCATTTTTTCCATTGAGCCGGTTTATGGCACAAAAGTTTAATTATTTTTTAAAATAAACTTTGAATATGTTATCATTTATGATAACTTTGCAGCATGAATAGAAAAATCATATTTCATGGAGAATACTTTATTGATTTTTATAAAACGCTTGAGATTAATGTAAAGTCAAAATTTCAATATGTATTTGAATTGATAAAACAGCTTGAAATGGTGACTAAAAAGTTCTTATCGCCAATGACTGGATACGAAGGGCTTTTTGAAATTCGAGTTGAATATCAATCAAATATCTATCGGGTTTTTTGTTGTTTTGATAAAGGGAAACTTGTTGTTCTTTTTAATGGATTCCAGAAAAAATCACAAAAAACACTAAAGAAGGAGATTGAAAAAGCAATGAAATTGAAAAATGAATATTTTAGACTTAAAAAATAAAAATTATGACAGATTATAGTAACATAAAAACATTCGATGAATTAATTGAACGTGAGCATGGAAAAATTGGTTCAGAAAGCAGAAACACCTTTGAAGAGAAAGCTCAAATGTTTATTGTAAGTGAAATGTTGAAAGAAGCTCGTCAAGAAGCAAAACTTACACAAGAACAATTAGCTAAAAAGGCAGGGACAAAGAAAAGTTATATTTCAAAAATTGAAAATGCGAAAGGGAATATACAACTGTCAACACTAATTCGAATTTTTGAAACCGGTTTGAATAAAAAAATTGGGCTGACTTTTTTGTAATAGATTTATAATCGAATGAAAGCCCCGCTACTGCACGAATCCTTTCGTGTGGTTTGGGTTTAACATTAGAACAATACAAATTTATTTTGCAGTTTTAACACTGATTAGTAACAAAATAATTTGTTATCTTTGTAACCTAAAATTATATTATATGGAAACCTTAATCATTCACGCAGAAACCAACAAAATAGAAGCTTTGGTAACACTATTAAAAGCTTTTGATATTCGTTTTGAAATCAAAAAACCAAAAAGCAAAGAAGAAACCTATAGTCCGGAGTTTATTAAAACAATGGATAAAAGTATTTTACAGGTACAACAAGGTAAATTGACAACAGTTACACTTGATGAAATATGGAAATAAAATTTACTGATATAGCATTGGAACATTTGGAGTATTTTAAAAAAACAAATGAACAAAGCTTTGCTACTCAGTTGTTTGCAACTTAAAAAAGAACCTCCGCTAAGCTTAATCTCTGATTAGGCTTGACATACAAAACGGTCTCCTGACCATTTAAGTTCGGCTATATTGTTTGTCAGAGACAAACTTTTTTGTTCGACTTAATCAGAGATTAAGCCGAACGAGGGCATTTTAATTGATAATCGGTATAAATCACAATGACCGAAATCTCAATATTCAAAACTGTTTTGAACACCCGCCTGCCTAAAGTACCTTTAGTACGGCGGGCAGGTTTGAGCATTGATATTTGTGATTTGAGTTTTGTTATCCAGACTGACAAGTTTTGGTGCTTAATTTCAAAAATTGCTGACTTTATGGACAAACACTATTTTGAATCTGATTTTGATAAACATATAAAAAGGCAGTTGAGCGAGATGACAGATGACAAAATTTAGTAGTAATTTTCATTCTCTTCTTCTTAAATCAGAAGGAATCTTAAAAATTCTTTCAGGATTCATCAAAACGTTATAAACTTTACTAACTTTACTAACAGTTTGCATTTTATCGCTAAATGCTTATACCCAACATACCATCACGGGCAATTTTCCTATTTTAGCAGGACAGCAAGTCCGCCTAATAGGTTTTGAGGGCTTTGGCATTTATACCATTGATAGTACAAAGGTTTCGGAACAAGGTGTTTTTAAATTAAAGTATGCAGATAAAGAATAGGAGAAATAAAAGAGTGAAAACAACCGTATCCACCCCATCTTACTCCAATAGATTTTTATCAATAAATTGCGGGAGTAGCGGCTAACAAAAAAATTGCATAATCGAATAATGCAATTAAACTAATATAATTCTATGCTCCCCCCATTTTTTCCATTGAGCCGAAGGACTCCCAGATGGTATTCATATCTTCTCCATATTCATTCTCAAGTTGTTAGACAACTTTTTTTTCAGGCAATGACGATCTCAACGACTTATACGCGGCTTCTCGTTTTTGGAACAGATGCATTACTAACGATTTATAATCAATCAGATCACGGACAAGGAGATACCCGTGGATTATTTGAGAAACGAGTTGGTTATTTTCTATAAAAAAATAATCTGAAAACGAGGTGCTTACAGATTTAAAAATAAATACGTCATCCCCACAAAGCTCCATTGATGAGAATATCTCAAAACCCCGTAACGGCTTTTCTTTTGATAGTTTTCGCAAGGATTTTCTAATCTCATTATTCCAACGCAGAGCAATTTCCTTCGTTAAAGGGTTAACATTTTATTTCGACAAGTTATATTTCACAGTCTCTGACAAAGTGTGAAGCGCCCAAACCACAAAAGATGTTGTTTGTAGATTTTTTTCAGGTTCTTCGATTTCAACAGGTGTTGCGCTTATATAACTTCCGTCGTCTTCCTGAACAGAGCGGAGATATTCCGCTGCATTTTGTAATTCCGGAAAATAACCGTCAATCTCAGCCAATCCCAAAACAGCATAAGCTGTTAATTCAGGATCAGACAGAGCAGTGACAACTTGTCCGAAACCGCCATCCTCATTCTGGCATGACAGGACAAAAGCATGGGCGTTCAGAATCATATCTGAATCTTTAGAAACACCTGCTGACAAAAGTCCCTGCATCAGCCACGACGTCGTCATGGACCACGAATCTCCGGCTGCCATGGCCCAGCCGCCATCCTCGTTCTGACTTGTTTCACAGAACGCGATTGCTTTTGTAATTACAGTATCAGAGGAGGACACACCTGCGGCAGATAATGCAGTCATCACAACGCCTGTATAAAGTGTCAGACCCGGCTCCTCTAATCCCATGCCCCAACTGCCATCAGCCAGTTGGGCATTTTTTAACCAGGTGACGGCTGTGTCAGTTTCCACGCCGGAAACATCTGCATCAAGAAGCGCCAGTATCGCAAATCCTGTATGGGCGGTATTGACTTCATTAAAATTGCCATCTTCCGTCTGTCTTTCCAAAATGTAATTTACGGCAGATTGAATCATGTCACTTTCCACAGAGTTTCCCATCATTATCAGCCCCCGTGTGGCCCAGGTGGTTGTTTCAAAGTCACTGTCTAAAGAAATTTCGACGCGAAACGGAAAACCGCCGTCCGTATTTTGCATATTCTGAAGGTAAGTCGCTGCTTTATTTAAGGTAAGCTGCTCAAAAGAGGCTTGAAAATCAGCGACAGTGAAATCCCGATTGCCTTTTGTCAGAACAATATTGTCAGCGTAAGTGCCGACAGTATATTTCCCCTCAGAATCTGTCCATATCGCGGAAAGGGTGTAAGTATCCATTTCCAAATCAGAAAGTTTAAATGTTGCGGTATTGTCTTCTATATCCTGAATCTCCGACTCGCTGCCAGTCACATCATCGGACTTTCTGAGAGATATGAACAGATCACCCGTTTCCGGAATCTCACCGTAAAAAGTAATCACGCCGCTGATGCTTCCCATCGTTAACGAGTCGTCCTTATCACAACCTGCGGTAATAAAAAATCCGGCAAAGATGATCAGAAGCAATACCAATAACGAATAACGAAAATAAAAAGACGAAAACATAAAAATAAATCCTCCTTGAATAAATTTGGTTTTTCCATTTTTTCCTCCAGTATACTAAAAAGGTAACCAGTCACCTTAAATAGTTTAATATTTATTCTATATGGAAAATTAATACCTGGGAAACCATTTTTTATATAAAAATTTGTATAAAATTCACAATTATAAAATGTTCTTGCTATACGTGGAAAATCTATAATATGTAAACTATATATATTTACTATATATTAGTTCCAAAAATTGATAAAAAGTAACCCCGTACGAAGAAGAAAAATTGAATTTATAATCAATCTAAATAATAATATAAAAAATCGGATTTTATATAAAAGGAATTAATAGTTATTCGGATGTTTCTTTAGCCAATCATTGATCTCATTCTCCAAGTCTAACGCTCAATTATTTTGTTAGTCCAGTAATCGAATCGCTTCTCCTTCAAGGCCTTCAAGAAGATAAGCGGTCAAGTGGAGTGCTTTGTTATATAGCCTTTGTATAAAAATTATCGTTATGTAAATAAATATCTTAAAGAAGCAAAACCTGTTCAAAAATACATCAACCAGTATCTGAATAATGCGGATAAAGCTTGAGGTTGCTCAAACATTATATGATGTCCGGCATCATCAATTATTGCAATTTTAGCATCCTGAATCGATTTAGTAATATGTTCATGTTCTTCAACTGAAAATATAGGATCATTTTTAGCAGCTATTACTAAAGTGGGACACTTAATTTTATTTAGAAATTTTTCACTGTTAAAATCATCTAAGTACGATTCCAGATGATTTATAAATACTTGTTCATCAACAAATTGCATACCTTCTTCTACAAGTTTGATAAATTCATCTTTATTAGAATCCAGGTTCGTTGAAACATAATCGAGATATTCTTGTTTAAACTTATCAAAATGACCGTTTTTGATACGTTCCAAAATCTTATATTGTTCCTTTTCAACTGCAGGCAAATGTCTTGCCCATGTTCCAATTAAAGCCAGTTTTGTAACTCTTTCAGGATGCTCTGCAGCTACTTTAAAGCATGCCCAGCCTCCCGGCAAGTGCAAATTTACCTTCAGTACAATTTAATATAGCCTCCACCCATTCCTCTCGACTATTACAATTACTAACATCCGGTACAACAATATCTGCAATATCAGAAAGATGTTTTATTTGAAACTTCCAAAGATATTCATTTCCGGCTATACCAGGAACCAGGACTAACTTCTGTTTCATTTTACCTATTGTTTTTGGTTGCCGGATATGTCTTGAATAATGCCGAACAAACGAGATGCTTTATGATTTTCGTCCATTATCAACCACGATTGTATACGGATTGGAAATACGGTTCCGTCTTTTCTTATGTATTCCATTTCATATACGCCTGAGTAACCTGTTTTCATAACTTTCCTAAAAAGGCCATTTTCCATTGCGTGCCATTTTGAAGGTGTGAGTTCCTGATAAGTAATGGACTTAATTTCCTCAGGAGTATATCCCAACATTTTTAGATAATTCCTATTGGCTTCAATAGTAATGCCATCTAAAGAATTGATAACAATACCTTCGTCTTTGTATTTTTCAAGTTCATTAAGAAGAATATCATAACTTTCAACATTCATTAATAAGTCAGGCCCCAATACCTTGATTTCTTTAAGTAGTTTTTGAGAGGATTCAATGCTCAAATTATCATAGTTGGCTTCTTTGGTCTGGTTTATTGAACAGAATTGTGTTAAAAAGGATACAGCAAGAACCAGAATGTAAACTGTGATTGAATTTTTAAAATTTTTCATTGCATAATCTCCTATTGTCAAGTGAAATACATTGTTAATTGTTCATTATGTTTTCTTTTACTTCCTTATTATTGTTATAGTTGCATCATAAACTCTGTCTGCAAGTTCTATCCATGCTTGAGTAGATTGTTTCATATAATGGTAACTCCTCGCTTTTCAATGTTTTTATAAAAAGAACTGCCTGACTTTTTTATATATTCCCATTCATCTTTTGTATAAACCAATAAATCAACAGGAATTCTTTTGCGAATATCTCTTAGTAATTTAGATAATTCATGTTTATTTTCAATCAGTTCTGAATAATTCTTTGAAATACCGGATTTATTCAGTATTACTAATATATCAAGATCGCTATCTTTATGAGGTGTTCCATAAGCAAATGAGCCAAACACAATAGCTTTGAGTGGTTTAAGATGACTAATCGCGAATTTAATTTCTTCTAATAAATCATTTTTGTAAACCATGATGTTTCAACAATCTGATTTTGACATTAAGTAATTGCCTTAATTTCTTATAACATATTATTAAGCAACAATTATACGTATAATAAATTTAAAATGCAAGAAAAAATGTAATTTTCCAAAGGAGTCCTTCGTATATATAATGTTCTTGTCTGTGATAAAATTTTACAAATGGCAGTATATAAACTCCGACTTCAAACTTCAAACGTCAAACTTTGCTTAAATCTTCCCCCCAAAAATCATAATAATTAAACCATTGCTCCGGATATTTATAAATGATTTTTTCCAATTCGGTAATATATTGTTTAATAATTTCTTTTAAAACAGTATTTCGTTTTTCTAAATTCTGCGGATATTCATATTTTTTGGAAGGCGTTGCATAAAAATGATAGTGTGATTTAGTGTCCTTCATTGCAAAGACAAACGAAACAGGTACGTTAAATTTTATTGAAAGATAAAACGGTCCTGTCGGGAAAAGGGCTTTTGTACCGAGAAAATCACAACTTAATGTTTTACTTCCCTGCACAAACCTGTCGCCGTGAATACAAACCAATTCTTTATTATTTAATGCTTTATTTATCTCAAAAATATGTGTGAAATCATTTTTAATAACAATGATATTTACATTTTGGTTATTTAGAATATTCGAAAGGTAATCTTTTATTCGTGTATGCTCGGCATCATACATTACAATATTTATCTTAGTATTCAGTCGTTTCAGTAAAAAACCGGCTATTTCAAAGTTGCCTACGTGGGCACTTATAAGCAAACCGCCGGTATTGCCGGTTACCATTTTTCTTAGATGGTTCTCGCCGTCAAATTCAAAAGTTAAGTTGGTCTTAAACCCTGCTAATATTGCAATTTTATCAAGAAGTACTTGTCCGAAAACAAAATAGTTTTTATATATCTTAATAAAAGAATTAAAAAAATTATAATGTAAAACTTTATTGAAATAAAAAAGTGAAAAGCGAAAAGATTTAGGGGAAAATAAAAAAAAATAAATGACCACAAATCTTAAAAAGAAATAAGCGACAGTAAGTCCGGAATATTTTAAGATAGAAATAAAAAACTTATAGCCGATCAGTCCTCCGCGTGTTTTTCCTTTCCATGATGACACGGTGAAATTATTTGGTTTTGTTTAAATAATCATAAATATAATCGTAAAGGTGTTGTAATGTTTTTACATCAACCATTTCTTCGCCTTTAACTTTAAAACCGAATTCTTTTTCAATAACAACGGCAATGTCAACAAAATCAAGGCTTTCAATGCCAAGGTCATCCTTTAACTTTGCATCAGGATTAAGTTCTTCTTCTATTTCAAGTTCATCAATTAGAAAATCATCAATTATCGTTACAATTTTTTCTTTTTCCATGATTTTTCTTATTAAGGAATTATTCTGCAAAATTAAATATATTTATCCAAAAAACTTATAATTATTTAAAAAATATTTTTTATAATGAGTGAAGAATTTGTCCCGCCGAAACCAAATGAATTTGACAAGAATATATTAATGTCTTTATTAACTGTTTTATTAATGATATTTAGATTTTGAGAATATTCGTCAGGATTTTCAAAATTGATATTAGGAGCAATAAATGAGTTTTTCATCATCAGGATTGAATAAACCACTTCGCTTGAACCTGCCATCCACATTTCATGCCCGGTCATTGATTTTGTTGAACTTACAAATGGTTTATGATTATTAAAAATTTCATAAATAGCTTTTGCTTCATTTGCATCGCCTACAGGAGTAGATGTTGCATGTGCATTGATATAATCAATATCTTTAGGGCTGACATTAGCATTTTTTAACGACATTTCAATAGCACGTTTAGGACCGTCAACATTTGGGACAGAAATATGACTTCCATCGGATGAGAAACCATAACCGATAACTTCAGCTAAAATAGGAGCTCCTCTTTTAATTGCAGAATCATAACTTTCCAATATTACAGTAGCTGCACCACCGCTCGGTACCAAACCATCTCTGTTTTTATCAAATGGTCGTGACGCTTTTGTGGGTTCTGATTCTCTTATTGAAAAAGCACTTAAAGCATCAAAGCTGCCAACACTAAAAATATTAACTTCCTGGGCGCCACCGCAAATAATACTTTTCTGATAGCCATGCTTGATTAAAAAATATCCTATCCCTATTGAGTGCGAACCGCTTGCACAGGCCCCGCTAAGTGTAAAATTAACTCCTCTTAACTTGAAAATTACAGCGAGATTCATTGTAACAGTTGAGTTCATTGATTGAAAAACAGAACCTGAGCCGACAAGAACAGTATCTCTTTTTTCTCTTATAATATCTACCGCCTTAATTACAGGAATTGTAGAACTGTCATTTCCGTATATAATCCCAAATTCATTTTTGTCTAAATGTTCTTGTTCAATATCTGCATTTTTTAATGCTTCCACAGTAGCAATATAAGCATATTCGCCTTGTTCAGCCATGCCTACCCGTGACCTTCTGTCAATCAAGCCCTTTAATTTCGGACGTTCAAGCTTACCTGTTAATCCTGATCTGTATCCGTATTCTTTTCTTTCCTGATCAAGAACTATTCCTGATTTCCCGTTATACAATGATTCTTTAACTTCATCAAGATTTTTTCCGATAGTAGAATAAACTCCGATACCTGTAATAACTACTCTATTCATAAAAATTTTCTTATTTTTTAATTTTGCCTAATGGTAACATATAACCAAAGAACAAAAGTACACAATTTCGGTAATTTAATAGCAAGTTTTTTAATATAGTAGTGTCAAATGATAAAAATTATCAATATTTTTAACCCGAATTATGAAGCATAAATTACTTATTATTAGCAGTTTTTTGTTATTAACAGTTTATTATACAATGGCTCAGCGTCCACAGGGAGGGAATTCCGGTTCTATGCCTCCGGAGGGAATTATTACCGGTAAAATTATTGATGCCGATTTGAACCAGCCAATGGAATATGCCAATATTGTATTATTCCAAAAAAGAGATTCCAGTATGGTAACAGGAACAGTTACCAATGCGTATGGGGAATTTAAGCTTGAAAAGCTTCCATTTGGCATGTATTATTTAGAAGCCAATTTTATAGGGTATGAAAAAATAATTATTAAAAATATTAAAATCTATCCAGAACAAAAGTCAGTTGATCTAAGTACTATAAAATTAAAGCAATCCTCAGAAAATTTAAAAGGAGTTGAAATTATTGCGGATCGTTCCCTAATAGAATATAAAATCGATAAAAAAGTAATAAATGTGAGTCAGGATATTAATTCTGCAGGAGGTTCTGCTATTGAAGCCTTGGAAAATACTCCTTCGGTTAATGTTGATATTGAAGGAAATGTCAGCTTACGTGGCAGTTCCAATTTCACGGTTTTAATTGATGGTCGTCCCAGTGTGCTGGAAGGCAGTGATGCCCTGCAGCAAATACCGGCAAATACAATTGAGCAAATTGAAATAATTACAAATCCTTCTGCTAGGTATGACCCTGATGGCATTGCAGGTATCATTAATGTTATCTTAAAAAAACAAATCAAGCCGGGTTTTAACGGTATTGTTAATGCTTCGGTAGCAACAGGTAATAAATACAGCTCGGATTTTTTAATAAATTATAGAACCGGTAAAATTAATCTCTTTGCAGGTATGGATTATTATAAGCGCGAAATGAAAGTAACCGGACAATGGGAGCAACAAATATATTCCGGGGATACTACTGATTATTTGATATCGGATATAGAACGTAAAAAAATACCTAACGGATATAGTTTTAATGCAGGTTTGGATTATTATTTAGATAAAAAAACTACTTTATCCTTTTTTGGAAAATACGGTTATTACAAATTTGATCGTAGTTTTAATTCCAATCTTCATTCATATACCTTTCCCGAATCATCCGACATATATTCCATTGCCAAAAGTTCAATGAAACGGGAAGGAAATTATTATAATATTACAACTAATTTTATTCATAAGTTTAATAACAATGGACATGAATTATCAGCAATGGCATACTATTCCGAAAGAAAAAGTGATATTACAGAAAATATGGATGAATATATTACTAATAATGACTGGATAGTTACTGATGATAAGCCAAGTAGTATCATGACTGTAGAAGATGGAAATTCATGGGATCTCAGAGTAAAAGCAGATTATTCAAAGCCGATTCGGACGGATGGGCGTATTGAGGCAGGATACCAAAGCCGGATGAATTATCAAAACAATAAATATAAATATAGTGAATTTGATGCAGGTCAGAATATTTGGGTCAATAATAAAGAGGATAATAATGAAATGGATTTTACACGTAATATTCACTCATTATATTTTATTTTTTCGGATAATATAAAAAAGGTTCATTACCAATTGGGTTTGCGTGGTGAATATACTTACAGGAATATCAAAAATGAACAATCACCTGATGCTTATATGATAAATCGTATTGATATGTTTCCTACAATTCATATATCGCATCAGTTTCCAAACGATCATCAGCTTATGGCAAGCTATAGCCGCAGGATTAACCGTCCGAAAGGCAGGTATTTAGATCCGTTTCCCAATTATCTGAACACATATAATATGAGAATAGGTAATCCCGACCTGCAACCCGAATATATTGATTCTTACGAATTAGGCTATCAAAAAAGGATAAAATCATCATTTATTTCTGTAGAAGCATATTATCGCATCACTAATGATAAAATTACAATGATAAGGACATTACAAAAAGATGATATTTTAATGATTACTTTTGAAAATTTAGATAAGGATTATGCTTTGGGTACTGAAATAATGGCAAACCTCACCGCAACAAAATGGCTGCAAATTAATGCAAGTGTAAATCTTTATAATTACCGGTTGGAAGGTGATATAATTAATGCAGACGTCAATAAAAACAGTAATAATTTAGATGGAAGGTTAAATACAAGCTTAAAGTTTAGCAAGTCTGCTCGCTTGCAGATAGTGGGCTTTTATAAAGGTCCATCGGTAACGGCTCAGGGAGAAAGGGAAGGTTTTTTTGCAGTAAATATTGCGTTTCGTAATGATTTTTTTAATCGCAATTTAACAACTACTTTAAAAGTCAGTGATATTTTCGGAACAATGAAGTTTGATTATATTACAAGCGGTGAGGGATTTTATTCCTGTAATAATTTTAAAAGAGAATCTCAAATTGTTACATTAAGCCTAAGCTATCGAATTAATAATTACAAAAAGGAAAAACAAATGGATAAAGAAACGGAAATTGATTTTGAAGAGGATTTTTAGATTTTAAACATATAACTCCCGATATTTATACTAATGGCAACTATAATGTATTGAGTTGTATGTCTGGTGATTATGGTTTTTGAGTAATTTTTAAGTTTCAGATTAAATCATAAAAAACAAATAATATCCAAAATACAAAACCCAATAATTAAAATGTTTATCTATTTTGTTTGGAATTTGAATATTGAAATTTGAAATTTATCCATACTAACTTCGGGTCGTTTTTATCTTTTATCTTGCAATTTACTGCATTATGTATACAATCCCCCATTAACCGAAATTACTTCGCCGGTAACATAAGATGACTTTTCAGAAGCAAGAAACCCTACAACTTCTGCAACTTCTTCGGGATTTCCAAATCTGTTAAGCGGGATTAGTTGCTTTAATTCTTTTTCGTTTAATTCTTTTGTCATATCGGTCTTAATAAATCCAGGAGCAACCGCATTAACTGTTACTTTCTTTTTTCCGATCTCTTGTGCCAGCGCCTTTGTAGCAGCAATAATTCCTCCTTTAGCTGCCGAATAATTAATTTGTCCGGGCAAACCCTTTATTCCTGATAAAGAAACAATATTTACAATTCTGCCGTATTTCTTTATCAGCATATCTTTTAACAACATTCTCGTAACAAAAAAGAAACCGTTAAGATTAGTGTTCAGCACATCAAACCATTGTTCGTTCTCCATCCACATTAATAAAGTGTCTTTTCGTATTCCGGCATTATTTATCAAAACTTCGATATATTGATCTTCATGTTGTTCTTTCCATGCTTCCAATACTTTTTCAACTTCATTCTGCTTTGAAACATCAAATTGCATTAGCTCGCCCGAACCTCCGGCATCTTTGATTAATCCGAGTGTGGTTTCGGCTTCTTTAATATTAGAAAGGAAATTTATCAATACATTATAACCCATTTCTGAGAGTTTCAGACTTATGGCTCTGCCAATTCCTCTTGAGCCACCTGTAATTAGAGCGTATTTCATCTTGATTTATTCTTTTTATAAATTTGAAAACATTAAAATTCTAATTTATACTCCATTAAATAATTCTTAACATTTTGAATATCCTTATATTTCGGAGAATCTTCTTTAAACTTAGGTGTAATTTTTCGTAAATTAGTAAAAGTAGTTTTTGAATATCCTGATAATTTATCTTCAATTTTTAAGTAATCAATTGCCTGAAGAATTGCAATAAATTCAATGGCAATTACCTGGAATGAGTTTTCAATTATTTGTTTTGTAATAAAAGACGCATTAGTTCCCATACTGACAATATCCTGATTATCATTATTGTTAGGAATACTGTGAACATACATGGGAAATGATAGTGTTTGATTTTCGGCAACAGTTGAAGTAGCTGTAAACTGAATTCCCTGCATGCCAAAGTTCAGTCCCAATTTTCCAAGATTAATAAAAGGAGGCAGCTTATTATTTAGTTTGTCATTTAAAAGATAATTCAACTGCCGCTCGCATAACATTGATAATTTAGTAATAGCGATTTTTAACTTGTCCATTTCAAGCGACACATAATCTCCATGAAAGTTTCCGCCATGATATACATTATTATTCTTACTATCAATAATCGGATTATCGCTAACAGAATTTACTTCATTTATCAGAACTTTCTCAGTGTTTTCAATAGTATTATAAACAGGTCCAAGTATTTGCGGAACGCAGCGAAGCGAGTAATATTCCTGCACTTTTTCTTTCAATAAATAATCACTAATATGATTATTAAAAAAGTGGTCTTCTCTTTTTCGGATTAATTTGCTGCTTTTTAAGATTATTCTGAAAATTTCAGAAACCTTAATTTGTCCTTCGTGCAATTTTACATTATTTAGTTGTTTTGAGAAATGGTCGTCGAAAGATTCTACAATTTCATTTATCATGGCTGAAGCCAGTATAGCCCAATTTAAAAGATTTTTAGCCAAAATAGAATTAATCAATCCAATTCCTGTCATTACGGAAGTTCCGTTTATCAGCGATAGTCCTTCTCGTAAGTGCATTTTAATAGGATGAAGATTATTTTCAGCAAACACTGTTTTTGTCGGAAGAATTTTTCCCTGGTAAGAAACTTCGCCTTCGCCGATTAATACAAGGGCAAGATGTGCTAATTGTACTAAATCGCCGCTTGCACCAACTCCGCCATGCTCAGGAATCAGAGGATAAATATCTTTATTAATCAAATATTTTAATAATTCCACAACTTCTGGATGTATGCCTGAATAACCTTTAAGAAAGTTATTTAATCTGACTATCATTGCCGATTTAACATAAATATCAGGGATAGGGTTTCCTGTACCGGATGAATGACTTCTTATTGCATTATATTGTAATTGAATACGGTCTTTATCTTCAATTCTGTATTGTGCCATAGGACCCAATCCTGTATTGATTCCATAAATGACCTTACCTTTACAATATTTTTTAAGAAAATTAAAGTTGTTTTGAACTTTTTCCAGTGCTTTCGGGTCAATCTTTATCTTCTCTTTATTGTATAATATGTTATTGAAATCATTTAAAGTGAGTGGATGTTCTCCAATTATTATCATTATAAATTGTACTAAGTTTGGTTACAAAATGAAAAGGCAAAATTAATAAAAATAATTTTCAGTAAGCAATTTTATTAATTAAATTAGCAAGGGAAGAAACAAATATCAAATTATACTAATTCTTAACAAGTTTTGCGAAGTAAAGCTGTTTATACATACGACTTAAAGAAGCGACACGAAGTTAGCCCGCATGGGTCCGTCTGGACGCACAAACTCCTAGAAGTTTGGAAGTAGTTATGCGTGCGGAACAGACCTTATATTGTTTTGCATTTCTGTTTTGCATTAGTATAAATGTTTTGTTAATTATCTGGTCTGCTACGAGTTTTCAATCCTTGTTGTATTGGAATATATTCTAAAAGAGTGTGATGTTAGAAGAGTATGATATTTATCAGGAGTTTCTATCCTCGAAATGATTGTGTAATAAAGGTGAATTTTTTTAAATAAATTTCCAAAATACCCTAGCAGTTTGTGTGCATCGCGGGTTTTGAGTTTTATTTCCGGGAAACGAATAATTGTTTGATTTCCATAATTATTTTGAATTATTTTTAACATACATATAATTGTATGATACAATTTGTTGTATTATTATTTTTAATCGTTGTTTTTTGCATGGTCGTATTGTCGTTTTTTGTATTTCCGTTTTTTGTAGGGTTGTGTTGTCGTTTTTTTGTGGGGTTGTATTGTCGTTTTTGTTTTTACGTTTTTTGTAGGGTGGTATTGCAAAAAGACCCAACCATAAACATAACCAAAAACATAAACATAACCCAAACC
>JAUWKH010000236.1 GCA_030614305.1 Bacteroidota bacterium | reverse complement strand
TCTCACCAGATTATTTACAGGGCTATTACACGCCTATTCGCAAAATCAGAACCTATTGATATTTTAACTGTTACAAACGAATTAAAAAGAAGCGGTGAACTGGAACTTGTCGGTGGCCCTTATTATATTACACAACTAACCAACCGTATTGCTTCTACTGCAAATGTTGAATATCACTCACGTATCATCTCTCAGAAATTTATACAGCGTGAGTTGATTCGTATTTCATCCGAAATAATTAAAGACGCTTTTGAAGATACTACTGATGTTTTTGACTTGCTTGACAAAGCCGAACAAAGTCTGTTTTCGGTCAGTGAAACCAACCTGCGAAGAAATTATGATAATATGCAATCACTGATTTCAGAAGCTATCAAAGAAATTGAAGCAGCAAAAGACTCCGCAGATCATTTAAAAGGTATTCCTTCGGGTTTTACTCAAATGGACAGGATTACTTTAGGATGGCAAAAATCCGAACTTATCATTATAGCTTCACGTCCGGGTATGGGTAAAACAGCATTTGCACTTTCTATGGCAAGAAACGCAGCAGTTGATTTTAAAAAGCCGATAGCTTTATTCTCACTTGAAATGTCATCAATACAATTAGTAACACGACTGATATCTTCCGAAACACAGCTCTCTGCCAGTAAGCTTAAAAAAGGCACTCTTGCTGAACATGAATGGCACCAACTTAACGCAAAGATCAGCGGTCTGATTGATGCCAATCTGTTCATTGACGACACTCCTGCCCTCACTATTTTTGAATTACGTGCTAAAAGCCGACGGCTGAAAGCCCAGCATAACATAGAAATGATAATTATTGACTACCTTCAACTGATGTCAGGAACAGGTGAAGCCAGAGGAAATCGCGAACAGGAGATCAGTAATATCTCACGTTCATTAAAAAGCCTTGCAAAAGAACTGAATATTCCTATTATTGCCCTTTCACAGCTAAGCCGTGCTGTTGAAACACGCGGTGGCACTAAAAAACCTATCCTCTCCGACCTTAGAGAATCAGGTGCTATTGAACAGGATGCCGATATGGTATTATTTATCTACCGACCTGAATATTATAATATTGATGAATATGAAGAAGGACACTCTACTGCCGGAATAGCTGAGATAAATATTGCCAAAAACCGTAACGGACCATTAGCTGATATACGCCTCAGATTTATTAAGAATTATGCAAAATTTGTTGATATTGAGCCCGATGAATATGAAACTTTCGATAGTCAGAATATAAACCAGGGTTTTGATAATAAGCAAAGCATTCATACTATTCCTTCTAAAATGAATAATATGGAGGATGAAGAAACTCCTCCGTTTTAATAAATATTACTTTAGATAGTTGAATAAAATTATTAAAGCACATTTGGCACTTATTGGGGCAAATGTAATTTTCGGACTGAATTATATAATTGCCAAAGGAATAATGCCCCATTACCTTGATCCGAGATCAATAATTTTATTACGAGTCACCATAGCAGTAATCTTTTTCTGGTTGTTTCATCGGGCTTTCGTAAAAGAAAAAGTTGAAAAACGAGACCTCATAAAACTGTCTGTTTGTGGTTTATTCGGTATAGCCATAAACCAAATATTCTTTTTTGAAGGTTTAAATCTTACAACTCCTATCAATTCTTCAATAATAATAACTTCAATACCAATTCTTGTTCTGATATTTTCAAATTTATTAATAAAGGAAAATATCACTTTTTATAAGATTATCGGAATAGCTTGTGGAACAACCGGCGCTTTGGTAATAATATTGCTTCAGGGTTCAATTTCTTTCAAATCAGATACTTTTACTGGAAACTTGTTCATAATAATAAACTCCATATCATACGCTTTATATATGGTTCTTTTAAAACCGCTATTGTTAAAGTACAAAGCAATTACGGTTATAAAATGGGCTTTTTCTTTCGGATTAATATTTATAATACCATTTTGTATAAAACCTGCCATAAGTGCAGACTGGCAATCAATTCCGGTTAATATCTGGCTTTCAATATCGTTTGTTGTAATTGGCACGACTATACTTACATACCTGCTGAATATTTATTCACTGAAATATGTAAACCCGATTGTAACAGGATCATATATTTATTTACAACCATTTGTAGCTACTGTAGTTGCATTGTTACTCGGAAAAGATACTCTATCAATTCAGGAAGTTATTTCAGCTATTTTAATCTTTTCAGGAGTTTATTTTATAAGTATCCGTAAGAAAAAAAATGTCAGATTTTAAATGTTAATAATTTAGTTTTTTTATTTTTCGTAAATTTGTATTTCACTAATTCTCTAAAATAAAATATTTTAACCATGAATAAATTTTGTTTTATAAAAATAATCCATAATTTAAAAATGCTTTGCTTATTAAGCTTATTTCTCTTTACTATGTGTAATGCTCAAAATACTTCACAAACCGGTTTTGACGAAAAACGCAAAACAATGGTTCGTAATCAGATTCAATGGCGTGGAATAAACAACCGGCAGGTTCTGGAAGCAATGCTTAAAGTTCCCAGGCATAAATTTGTTCCTGATATGTATATTGAATATGCTTATGAAGATACTCCGCTACCAATCGGAGACGGACAAACAATATCACAGCCTTACATTGTTGCTTTTATGACTGATGAACTGGAATTAAATCCAAGTGATAAAGTACTGGAAATCGGTACCGGTTCCGGTTATCAGGCTGCTGTTCTGGCTGAAATATGTGATACTGTTTACACAATTGAAATTTTCGAATCACTCGGTTTAAAAGCTAAAAAACTGCTGGATGAAATTGGATATTATAATATAAAAGTAAAAATTGGAGATGGTTATCAGGGTTGGGAAGAATTCGGTCCGTTTGATGCGATAATTGTAACCTGTTCACCAAAAAAAATCCCCCAGCCTTTAAAAGACCAATTAGCCGAAGGCGGGTGCATGATAATTCCCGTAGGTAAAAAATATACTCAGGAATTGGTTCTGCTCAGGAAAAAAAACGGCAAAATCAAACAACATTCAGTTCTTCCTGTTAGATTTGTGCCAATGATAAATGAATCAGGTGACGAATATTAGAAAAACTATAAATAATATGTTAAAGAAATACTTAGAAGATTTACAAGATACTTTTAATCGGGGTGATGCCCGAGAGGAAAGCTATTATAAACATCTTGAGAATTTATTTTTGAATTTTGCTGAAAATAATAAAATAAAAGATGTTCACATAACTATCTTACCTAAAAAAACCGAAGCAGGAAATCCGGATTTTAGAGTTTGGGATGGCAAAAATCATATAACAGGTTATATTGAAGCCAAAGACCCTTCGATTAAAAACCTTGACCGGATTGAAGACACTGAGCAATTAAAACGATACCGTTCTACATTTCCAAATGTAATTCTTACAAATTTCTATGAATTCAGATTGTATCGTAACGGCGAACTAATTGAAAAAACTTTTATTGGCAGACATGTAATTGCTCATAAATTAAAAACCCCACCACCGGTTGAAAACCAAATGGATTTTTTTCAATTGCTTGATAAGTTTTTCTCATTTTCTTTGCCGCATGTCAAAACAGCAAAAGCACTTGCTTTGGAATTAGCAAAAAGAACCCGTTTTCTGCGTGATGAAGTAATTAGCATAGAATTA
>JAUWKH010000178.1 GCA_030614305.1 Bacteroidota bacterium | reverse complement strand
TCAACGAGTTGCTTAATAGCTTCCGGCTGATCACCGGTGGGTTTAAATTCGGATGTAAGCTGAAAACTCATTTATTACTCATTTTAAAAAGTATTTCCTTTTCTTCTTTTGTTAGTTTTTCATAACCTGATTTTGAAATTTTATCAAGGATTTCATCAATTTTCTCCTGATTAACCGCTTTACGACTGTTGTATTCATCATCAGTAATCGGTCTTTCACTATAATATGATTTTGAATAATTTTTTTTCGGTTTTTTATGAGTTTTAAAATAAGCTGAGATTTTATTGAATTTAATAATGTTGTTAAAATCAAAACCTTTTTTAAGGAAATAGATGTATAAAAATCCCCATAAAGCTCCGCCAAGATGGGCGATATGACCACCGGGATTATCACCCTGAATGCTAAGAATATCTATGGCTACAAGAATTAAAGCAATATATTTTAACTTCATTCTGCCAAATAAAAAAAGTGTGATAGTATAATTCGGAACATAAACTGATATGGCTACAAGAATAGCTAATACCGATGCTGAAGCTCCAAGTGCAATTGAAACGGCTACAGTATTGCTAAAGACAGGAAAGATATTGTAAGTCAATACATAAAATAATCCTCCTGCAATACCTCCCCAAATATAAGTTGAAAGTAATTTTTTGCTGTTAAGATATTCCAAAAAAATTCTGCCCCCGAAATACAGCACAAACATATTAAAGAAGATATGAAAGAAATTTACCTGTAGAAACATATAAGTAAATAATGTCCAAGGCTTTGAAAGAAGCAAATTTATATCTGATGGAATTGCAAACCAATATACTATGGGTGAAATACCTAAATTATTGGAAATTTCCGAATTTACCTGGAATAACCATAAAAACAGGTTGACAATATTAACAAAAACAAATACTGCAACATTTATAATTATCAATCTTGAAAGTACGGATTTTTGTCTGAAAAATGCTTTTATATTTTCTATTGGGTTATTCTGATAGTACATTTGTTACTCGGTTTTTAAAATAATTTTAACTTTTTCTTCCAGTATATTATCAGGAAAAATCCGAATATCATTCCACCGAGATGGGCAAAATGAGCAACATTGCTTCCCGTATCATAAAATCCTGAAACAAGTTCAATAATTCCATAAATAATAACAAAATATTTTGCTTTAATAGGAAAAGCGAAATAAATATAAATTAATGAATTTGGGAACATCATACCAAATGCAAGCAGTATTCCAAACACAGCACCTGAGGCTCCTATCACAACAGGGGCATTTAAAAAATCAATTCTATATTGCGAAATATAATCCATTGCAATTTGTAATGCTCTATCAGGATTTACATTTATTAAACTATTATAATTTCTAACAAACTCGTTAAAATGATTTTGCATTTCATAAGATGATATCCTGAAATTAGAAGAGTTAAGAAATGCCTGAAGCTGGGCATTTGACGGGGCTTCGGTAAAATTATTTATTGCTGATAATACAGGTGAAATCTCAAAATAAAAAACAATATAATGAACAACTGCGGCACCTATTCCCGTTATCATGTAATAAATCAGGAAACGTTTCGGACCCCATACATTTTCAAGAACATTACCGAACATCCACAAAGCAAACATATTGAAAAATATATGACCAATACTTCCGTGCATGAACATATAAGTTACAAACTGATAAGGACTGAATTTCTCGGCAGCGATATAATGTAATCCGAGATAATTAACAAGGTCAATGTTAAAAGCATTTTGAAATGTAATTGTAGCAAGAAATAAAATTACATTTATGATCAGAAGATTTTTAACTACCGGAGGCAGAAGGCGAAACCCTCTGGGTCTGTATTGCTGTGCGTTCATTTATTCTATGTTTGATGTTTGATGTTTTTGGATATATATTTACTTTTAAATAGAATCACTGAAATCCCTTATCCAAATCCTCAACAGATATTATTTGAATTATTGGTTTTCCTCCAGGTGAAACATCCGGAACTTTGCATGCAAAGAGTTCGTCAACCAATGCTTTCATTTCTTCTTTCATCAGAACTTTACCTGATCTTATCGACATATTAGATGCCATTGAGCGTGCTAAATTAATTTTTTTATCTAAATTCAGGTTAAGTAAATTGTTTTTATAATTTTCAAATATTTTTTCCAGAACATGACTGATATTTTTTTCAGGAAAATCTGCCGGTGTTCCGTTTATCACAAAAGTGTTTTTCCCGAGTTTGTTTATGTTAAAACCTAAAATTTGCAAATCATCTTTTATTTCGTCAATTATTTCAGCATCGCCCTGCGAAAAACTTATTGATTGAGGAAAAAGTTCTTGTTGTGATATACCTTTTCTATCATTTAACATATTCAAATAGCGTTCGTATAAAATACGTTCGTGGGCTCTTTGCTGGTTAATTATCATGAGCCCTGATTTGATATTAGTAAGGATATAACGATTATGAATTTGAAAGATTTTTTCCGTTATTTGTTCAAGCTCCTTTTGTTCCCAGTCAGGTTCAATTAATTTTTGTTCGTTTATATTTTTATCCGGAATTTTTTCATCAGGAATAAAAAGCTTTTCCCAATTATCTTTATTTGATTTCTGCCTGTTGTCAATAGTTAAATCATAAGTTTGTTTTTTGCCTGTTTCAAATGGGTTATAATCAGGATTGGGTATTATTGAAGGATCCTTAACAACTTTATTTTTTGGAAAATCAGGAAATTTCATACTTCTTTCAATATCAAAATCTATGGTAGGAGTGATGCTGAATTTTCCTAATGACTGTTTTAAAGTTGCTCTTAAGATAGAATATATCAATTTATCATCCAGAAAGTTAACTTCTGTTTTTGTGGGATGTATATTAACATCAATCATTTTCGGGTCAACTTCGAGATAAAGAAAATAAGCAGGATAAGTATCCGCAGGAAGCAGTTCCTTGAAAGCACCATTAACAGAATGATTCAAATAAGGATGTTTTATAAAGCGGTTATTTGCAAAAAAGTATTGCTCGCCGCGTGTTTTTTTAGCAAATTCGGGTTTACCGATAAAACCGCTGATATTAACAATATCGGATTTTTGTTCAACAGGCACTAATCGTTGTTTATACATATTTCCGAAAAGAGCAATAATTCGCTGTTTTAATGTTGACGGATATAATTGAAAAACCTGTTTATTGTTGTGAAACATTGAAAAAGATATCTGCGGATTTACAAGTGCAATACGATTAAACTCCTCAATTATATGTCTGGTTTCGGCAGTATTTGATTTTAAAAAATTTCGCCTTGCCGGAACATTAAAGAACAGATTTTTTACTGCAATAGAAGTTCCGTTCGGACAGTTATCAGCATTTTGGCTTTTCACTTCCGAACCTTCAATTTCAATAGATGATCCCAATTCATCTTCAATTCTTTTTGTTTTTATTTCGACTTGTGAGATGGCTGCAATTGAGGCAAGAGCTTCGCCACGAAAGCCCATAGTTTGTATGGCAAACAGGTCATTGGCTTTTTGGATTTTAGAAGTTGCATGCCTTTCAAAACACATGCGTGCATCGGTTTCCGACATTCCGCAGCCGTTATCAATAACCTGTATCAGGGTTTTGCCTGCATCTTTAATAATCAGTTTGATTGCTGATGCACCTGAATCTATTGCATTTTCAAGTAATTCCTTAACAGCAGAAGCGGGACGCTGAATAACTTCGCCGGCAGCAATTTGATTAGCAACCGAATCGGGTAATATTTTGATAATATCCGTTATCATTAAATTCTGAATAAGGAAACCAGTTTTTCAATAAAATTTGTAAAAAAGAATAAATAAACCGTAAAAACTATTAAAAGCAAATAAATCAAAAATCTCATCTTTGATTGCTGACGCTTTTGGCTTTCCCTGCCTTTTTTCCATCTTTTTTGCAAATCCCCTCTAAGCAAAGTGATTTTATCATTGCTGTTACTAATGCCAAGTTCTTTTTTTCGTTGTTTTCTTTCATCTTTTTCTTTATCGAAATAAAGAGGCTTGTATTCAAATTGTTTGGGCTGGGGTCTGTGAAAAAATGTCAATTTCATAATAAATAAATTTGATTACAAAAGTACCTAAATTATTTAATTTCCGATTTAAGTAGAATGAAAAACTTTGAATTCATATAGAATTTAGTATATTTACCATTGTATTATTCTAAATCTTCAACTTTTGATTTTCCTGATTGCTATATTCAGAACTCAGTAATTTCGTAAATTATTTATTGAATCTTATTCCCCCTTTCATTTTTCCCCAAGATAAAGTACAAGAAACCTACAAAGTATAAGAAGTTAGAAATCTTGCTCAATGTAACTCCTTCCTCCCGAAAACTTTCGGGGTTGGGGGAAGGCTGGGATGGGGGAAAAATGTCTTTGTAGTTAAAATGACTTTTCGGAGTGGACTCAGTGATTGAATGATCCATACGGACTCCCTACGGTTGTTGAGTGATTGAGTGATTGAATGATTGAATGATTGATTGAATGATTGAATGATTGATTGAATGATTGAGTTATTGAATGATTGATTGATTGAGTGAATGATCCATACGGACTCCCTACG
>JAUWKH010000365.1 GCA_030614305.1 Bacteroidota bacterium | reverse complement strand
TTTGCGGAGCCCATATCTTGAGAGAATTAGAAGGATTAGTAGAAAACGGACAAAGTAAATGGGCAAAAGTTTTTAAAACATTTTTGATGAGTGTTTATGAAATGCCTTTTGATGAAAAAGTCAAACGACGGCAACAAATTGAATCAAGATATAACATCATTTGTGATATCGGTGAAAAATCGGAACCTCCACCTAAAAAAACACCAGGAAAAAGGGGCAGGTATAAACGAACTAAAGGAAGAAACCTTGTTGAACGTTTGATCAGGGAACGAGATGCAGTACTTGCATTTGCCTTCAATAAAGAAGTGCCATTCACTAATAATCTTGCTGAAAGAGATATTAGACCTGCAAAAGTTAAACAGAAAATATCAAATTGCTTTCGTACTTTTACCGGTGCAGAAATCTATGCAAGAATTGAAGGATTTGTTTCAACTGCAAGAAAACAAAATTGTAATGTATTTTCCGAATTATGTACTACCTTTGACGGATATAATTTTATTACAAATTAATTAACCTGCTAAATAATTACCATTTTTTTTAAATCATAATCCAACTATCTTCAAGTTTTTTGATAAATTTGCGGAAAATTTTTAAAAATATATATAAACTATAATCTATGATATCAGAACCACATAAAATCAAAACAATTAAAAAAGTTGAATTTTCAACTTTAAATGACAGAATGGAATTCTTGAAAAATGCGTTTTTCAATACTTTTAACATTAACTCAAGCAATGTTACATTTGACATGACGAGTCAGGGCACAAATGCCATGAGCCAGGATCAACTTTCGGGACTTTTTATAGGAGACGAAACTTATGCCGGAAGTCGTAACTTTGAATTTTTGATGAAAGTAGTGAAAGACACTTTTGGATTTGACTATGTTTGTCCTACTCATAATTTGAAAGGATCACATAAATTGATAACCACTACTATGGTTACAAAGGGCGATGTGATTTATTCAAATTCAAGACTTCCTGAATTATTATCAAAAGATAAATTAGCTTCAGTTGAATTACTAAAGGATGCCGATTCTTTGTTTTCTGGAAATATTAATATTGTTGAATTGAGCAACAAACTTTCAGGCAAGACCAATGTTCCTTATGTTTATATCGAATTATACAAAAGCGGATACAAACCGGTTTCAATTTCAAATCTTGAAGAAGCACATAAAGTTTGTGTTGCCAACAAAGTTCCCTTGATTGTTAATTTTTCACGCATAGTTGAAAATGCACTTTATATCAGGGAAAATGTTTCTGAATATGCAGAAATAAAACTTGAAAATATTGTTAAGAAAATTGCTTCATTTACTGATGTTTGTGTTCTTGATGCAGCTCAGGATCCACGTTGCAACACCGGTGGACTTATCGCTACAAGCGAATACAATTTATATGAAAAATATATGAACGAGGTTGTGGTTTATGAAGGACTTCATACTTATGGTGGAATGGCAGGCAGAACTATGGAAATTTTTGCCCGCGGTATTAAAGAAATGATTTTTGAAAATCAGGCAAACTGGATATCACAACAAATTAAAGATTTTGCTTCACTTTTAAAAGGAATTCCTTATTACATCGGTAGTGATGGGATTTATATTAAAGCTGATGAGTTTTTCCCTCATATTAAAGAAAACCAAACTAATACACTTGCTGCATTATTATACTTAAAATCGGGTGTTAGAATTTTCCTTGACGGACAATTTACCAACTGTAATATTATCCCACTTCAAATTCCAAGATTATCATTAAACAATAATCAACTAACTCAAATTGCCGAAGCTTTAAATGAAATTTATTCTGATAAAGATAAAATTCAAGGGCTTAAGCTGATTAACAATCCCGACTGGAATGATGAAGCACAATTTGAGTGGAGTGTTCCTGAAATTACAGCTTACAACTTTGATTGCGAGCCACATTTTATTACAACAATTGAGTATGTTGGTGTTGACACTATCGAAGAACGCAAAAAAATTATTA
>JAUWKH010000034.1 GCA_030614305.1 Bacteroidota bacterium | reverse complement strand
GTTTGGAACTATCAAACGAACAAGGAAGTATCCCAAATAATTCAACAATAGCCGTTGAAGGAACCCCTGACGAACTGCTTGCAGCTCCTGTTTGGGTAACCAATATTTCAACTGTTACATTATTAATAAAAGTAAAAAAAGTTATTATTGATACTGTAACACTGTCGGAAAATACTTTTTGCTGGAACGGAGTTTGTTTCCCTTCAAATATTTATGTATCTCCAAATGCTGTTTCAATAGATCCTGATGAGACCAATAATGGATTTGAAGGACATTATGAAGGTAAAGGACATATCGGAACTTCTGAAATAATGTATGTATTTTTTGATGAAAATAATCCTGCTGATTCAGCTTGTGTAAAAGTGAGATATTTAGGCGGCACTTCATCTGTTAAAGAAAACTTGCTTAGCAATATTGAATTTTCAAATGCTTATCCGAATCCTGCTAACACTCAAACAAGTTTTAATTATTTATTCGATAATGAATTCAAAGATGCAGAAATTATTATCAGTACATTGCTTGGTTCAACAGTCAGGAATGTTAAATTACAGGATATTAAGGGTAAAGTAACAATTAACACCAGCGATCTTAAAGATGGCGTTTATTTTTATTCTTTAATGCTTAACGGAGAGATAGCCACAACAAAAAAATTAATTGTAAGGCATTAAAGAAAACGTATTTGTGATCTCATTGCCGGAATTCCTGAAAACAGAAATAATTTAGCACGTATTGATAATTGATATTTGGAATTTATTTGTTATTTGTTATCTGGTGCTTTAATTCAAAATTGTTTGACTTTATGGACAGTCACTAATTAAAGACTAAATTCTTTTTTGATTTTATCAACATAATCCAATTTTTCCCAGGCAAAGAATTCAACATTTTTAAAGTGTTTTTCTTCTCCGTCAATAATCTTTGTTTTTGTATCTCCATTGCTGTAAAATACTTCAACATCTTCAAAATAATGATCTCTGCCAAAATGTCCATAAGAAGCCGCTCTTTCAAATATTGGATTTTTTAATCCAAATCGCTTAATAATTGCATAGGGACGCATATCAAAAATTTTATTAACTTTTTCAGCAATTTCACCATCTGTAAGTTTTTTACCGTCTTTGTTTTTTACTTTAGAGGTTTTAAAAGTATTGATATACAAACCAACCGGTTCGGCAACACCAATAGCATAGGCAACCTGAACAAGCACCTCATCAGCAACGCCGGCAGCAACCAGATTTTTTGCAATATGACGTGCTGCGTAAGCTGCGGAACGGTCAACTTTTGATGAATCTTTTCCTGAAAATGCACCTCCGCCATGAGCACCGCGACCTCCATAAGTGTCAACAATAATTTTTCTTCCTGTTAGTCCGGTATCACCGTGCGGTCCGCCTATTACGAACTTCCCTGTTGGATTAACCAATAATCTGAAATCGCTTTTAAATAATTTTTTCACTCTGTCGGGTAAAGTTTTTTTAACACGCGGAATAAGAATATTTCTAACATCGTCATTAATTTTTTTCAACATGTTTTCTTCTGTATCAAAATCATCATGTTGTGTTGAAATTACGATGGTATCAATTCTAACAGGTTTGTTATTGTCGCCATATTCAATGGTAATTTGCGATTTGGAATCGGGTCGCAGGTATTTCATTTTTTTACCTTCCCTGCGAATTGCAGCTAATTCCTGCAGGAAAATATGAGCAAGTTCAATAGGCATTGGCATCAAATTATCCATTTCAGTGCAAGCATAACCGAACATCATCCCCTGGTCGCCGGCGCCTTGCTCCTCTTTTTTCTTTCTTACAACTCCCTGCCTGATATCAGGTGATTGTTCATGGATTGTTGAAATTACCCCGCATGAATTATAATCAAAACGGTAATCGGCATTTGTATAACCGATTCTTTTAATAACTCTTCTGGCAATCTTCTGAACATCGGCATAACCGGTTGTCAGGACTTCTCCGCTACAAATTGTTAAGCCTGTTGTAACTAATGTTTCGCATGCTACTTTTGACTCCGGGTCATAACGCAGCATTTCATCCAGTAATGCATCCGAAACTTGATCTGCAATTTTATCAGGGTGTCCCTCTGATACTGATTCTGACGTAAATAAATATCCCATAATATAAAAGTTTTTAAATTATTAATTAACTATTAATATATCTTTAATATCTTAAAAAACTAAATTCTACTGGAATAGTGGAATAATGGAATAATGATTTAAAACTCCATCATTCCAATACTCCAATACTCCAATACTCCATTACTCCATTACTCCATCATTCCATTATTTCAATTATATGAACTAATAAAACAGTGCTTAATTTTTCTACTTTTATTGGGAGATTGATGATTGGCAGGTAAAAGCATTGTTTTAGCATTTTTTCCCGTGGTTGCAATCAATCAAATCTGTCCACTAAATAATGACGGCAAAGTTAAAAATTTATTTTATATACAAAATATTATAATAGAATTTATTTTTAAAATATTGTGAAAGCGTATAACTATCATTTTACAATAACACTTCATAAAACAAATAGTTTTGAATATTATTTATTCATTCTGTTTGCATAATTGACAAGATTTTTATAAATTTGTTTCTTCTAAAAATGTCACAATAAAAACAAATCTTCCTTAAATAAAAACCTCTGACAAATGAAAGACAAAGAACTTAGCAAAAAAGAAAAACTGGAACAGGAAAACTTCCTTTTAGAATCAAAAATAATTCTCAAAGGTGGTGATATTCACAGATGCTCGGATATTGATCCTGAAATCGAAAACCAGTTTATGAAAAATATTATTGCGTTTGAAGAAGCAGAACTCAAACCGCTTTATGAAATAATTGATGTAAATCCTGATGATTTCCCTCCTGCTGAAAAATTATCTAAAGATGAAATAAATTCAAAATTCAATTTACTTATCAAGTGCTTCGAAGATCAGGGTTTCTCTTATGATGTATCAGATAAAGTCCCTGTTGAAGTTTCATATCGTTTTTTAACAGAAGATTATTTACATGAACCTCACGAAGTTTTGCCTGATAATTTCGGTTGGCATATAGATGGCTGTAGTGGTGATTGCCCAAGTTGTTTTCAGGTGAATTATTGTGATTCGGTAAATGATATATGGACTCCTGAAGAACTGAAAAAAGAACAAAAGCGAAGATTGTTAGAGGGCTGATCATAGAATATTATTCATCCGATTGGTTTTTTTTATCATCGAATTTCACGAATTATACGAATTAGTTAAACTTAATCGTAACAACATCCAAAATATCAAAAGAATTTTAAATATCAATCTTCTGAGAAATCAATCAGCATTTCTATTCAGTATTAGTATAGCATTAAAAATATCATTTGTTAATACGACCCCGACGTCGAATATTCTATTTTTATTTGTTTTTCTATAAACATTTGAATCCTTCGGATTCTATTAAAAAACAAATTTAATTGCCGACTGAAACCAGCATCCAGCGACACGAAGTTAGCCCGTATGGGTATCCAGCATCCAGCGACACGAAGTTTTATCCCGTATGGGTATCCAGCATCCAGCGACATGAAGTCCATCCATAAGGACTCCTTTTAGTCGTACGGATACATACGTACTAACTTCGTGTCGTTTACTTCGTTTCATTAGCCCGTATGGGTATCAGCATCAGAAGTAATAAAACAATTGTTATTCCACTATAGTGGTGATTAGAAAATTCATTTCCTTGTCAACTCCTGAAATACTTCTTCAAGAGTTTTTTCTTCTTTACTCATTGAAAGGACAGTTAAATTATTTTTAACTGCAAACTTAAAAATATCAGGGCGAATATCTTTATCTGTTACAGATTCAATTATCCAGATATTATCCCTTAGGTTTTTCAGTTCTTTAATTCCCTGAATTGATTTTAATAACTGCTTTTTGACAGGAGTATTAAATTCCACATTAATAATTTGAGTTTTTGAAGAAATTTTTGCAAGATTGGAAGTTAAATCATCTGCAACAATTTTACCATTATCAATTATAATTGCTCTGTCGCAAATTGCTTCAACTTCCTGCATGATGTGAGTGGAAAGCATCACGGTTTTTTCTTTACCGATTTCTTTAATCAGGTTTCTGATTTCAAGCAATTGATTCGGGTCAAGGCCTGAAGTCGGTTCATCAAGAATTAAAACTTCGGGATTATGAATTAATGCCTGGGCAAGCCCAACCCGTTGCCTGTAACCTTTTGACAAAGCACCAATCTTTTTATTTTGCTCTGACCGTAATCCTGTAATATCAATCATCTCAGCAATCCGTTCTTTTGTTTGTCTGCCTAAATGATGTAAACCTGCTATAAAAAATAAAAATTCCTTAACATACATATCAAGGTATAAAGGATTGTTCTCAGGCAGGTAACCGACTATTTTTTTAACCTCAATGGATTGTTCAAAAATATCAAATCCATTAACAATCACCTCACCTGATGTTGGAGGAATAAAGCACGTGATTATCTTCATCATTGTGGATTTCCCGGCACCGTTAGGTCCAAGCAATCCGACTATCCCACCCGGCTGTATTTCAAAAGACACATTACCAAGTGCTTTATTTTTGCCGAATGTTTTCGTAATATTTTTAACTATTATTGACATAAAACGCTTCTTCAAATTCCTTTTCAAATCGTTCGTTTACTGAATCACAACCATATTCAAAAATACGATTATTATTATCAATATTTGTAAAAACGAATTGATGTTTTTTAGCATTAATTTCTGTTGGCAATAATGATATAGCTTCCATTCTGATATCGTGTAAGTCGGATTTTTCTTTTGAACCGAGTTTTTTCAAAAGATCAACTATTTGCTGATAAGACAAACGTTCGACCTTTGAACTAAATTGCTTATCAAATTCCTGTATAACTTGTTGCGTGTTTGTAAAGCTCCCACCTGATTCAAGAGGCAATGAACCGGGTAATATCAGGTCGGATTGTTTTGCGGTTTCTGTCATAAAATAATCCTGCACCACAACAAAATCAACTATAGCAAGCCAACCGGCAATCTGTACTTTATTTTTTGCACAACCCAAAGGGTCTTCACCAAAAATAAATATATTCTTTAAAATTCCTTTTTCAAGCGAATTATACTGACTTACATTTATTGTAACCGGTAATTTTTTAGTATTCCATTTTTTCTTTAGTTTTGCAATAAAGTCCTTATTATCAATAGCCTGCATTCCAACTCCAAATGTCGGGCAAATACCCATGTCAAACAATCCCTGTGAATTATTTTTTTCTTTTAATGAAATTAAGCCACTTGAGGTTTTACCGAGTTTTCCTGTTATCTTAGCTAAGTTAAATAATTCAACACAAGTATTTGAAGAAAGTTCTTTTTCGGAAAATACTAAAATTGCATTTAATTGCTTATTGTATTCCTTGGCAAATTCCACAATTTTATCCATATATGGAACACCGGATTTTTCAACAAGTTCAACGAAATTTTCTTTCAGTAATTTTTCTTTGTATTCTTCAAAACCTTTGCAATTATCCTTGATGAACATTCCGTTTTGGAAATTATTCGCGACAAGATAATAATTGACTGCCTTAACAAAATGATAGTAGGATTTTATTTCAAGCACTTCATCTACTTTATGTTTCATAGTGCTGTTTTTATGAACAGTAATCAGTTCAACCGGAATATTATGTTTAAATTGAGCATTATTGATCATAAATCCTGCCACAGCATTATCTCTGTTGATTTCAGAACCTATCAGATATATTTTACTTGCGTCCTCAATCTGATCAAAAGGCACATTAGCTTTTGAATTATCAACATATCCGATGCCACGGTTCAGATAATGAAAGCTTGTGACATTATTTGTTTTTGCACCTGCTCTTGCCAGCTTTTGAATCAGATACATTTCTTCATTCGTCAGGCGTGCACCGGCAAAAAACACATTATCATCAGGATTAACTGATTTTATCTTTTCAGTGATAATATTATAAGCTTTTTCAAAACTTATTTCTTCAAACCTGCCGTTAATTTTCAGCAATGGTTTAGTAATTCTTGAATTATCATTCAGATATTGGTAACCGAATTTCGGATATTTACATAAATTACCATCTTTATTGATTTGCCCATATTGTCCTGTAACCTTCATCACAAATTGGTTTTTGTGATTTATTGTAATTTTACATCCGACAGAACAATAATTACAAATAGTATCAACCGTGTCTAATTTTATGGGGCCCGGTTTGAACAACACGTTTTCAGTAATTGCACCTGTGGGACAGGTTGAGATACATAAGCCGCATGATTCACAGGTAGTATCCTGCAATGCATTCCCCATACTCGGAGCAATGTAAGTATCATATCCTCGATTTACTAATCCTAAAGCATCGGCTCCTACAACTTCTCGGCAAATCCTGATACATCTTGCACACAATATGCATTTATTCTTATCAATCTCAATATAGGGATGCCTGAAATCAATTTGATATTCTGTATATTCTCCGCTTAGTCTTTTTTGTTCAACACCATATTCTGTGGAATATTTTTTCAGATCGCAGGTAAATATTTCAGTACAGCCACATTCCAAACAACGTTCTGCTTCGTGTTTTGCAACATCTTCACTTGCATAACCCAATTCAACTTCTTTAAAATTCATTCTTTCGGAAGGATCAAGTGTTGGCATTTCTTCACGCTTCTGTTCAGTAAAGTGTCCTTTATAATCTTCGAATACCTGGGTTTTGAAATTATCTTTTTTACTAATAAATTCTTCTGAGAGAGGTTCAAGGGGCAAATTATGTAAATACTGGTTGCAGCTTCTTGAAGCAATCTTTGCCTGTGCAACAGCTTCAATTAAAGTTGCGGGACCTGTAACACCATCACCGGCAGCAAACACGTTTTTAATACCGGTTTGTAGAGTATAAGGATTAGCATCAATATCACCCCATCTGTTGAGTTTTAACTCTCCTTCATCGGTTATTTCATTCACTTCGTCAAGGAAATTAACAATGGTTTTCTGTCCGATTGCTGCCAGAATATAATCTACTTCCAGTTCAAATTCCGAACCTTCAATCGGAACAGGTCTTCTTCTGCCTGAAGCATCCGGTTCGCCCAATTTCATTTTCAGGCAGGTTATTGACTTCACCTTTCCATTTTTATCTTTATTTACTTCTGAAGGATTTGTCAATAACATATATTCAACGCCCTCAAGCTTTGATTCATAAATTTCAATCGGGTTGGCAGGCATTTCATTTTCAGTTCTACGATAAATCACATAAACATTATCAGCATTACAACGTTTGGATGTACGGCAACAATCCATTGCAGTATTTCCACCACCAACAACAGCAACTTTTTTACCTTTAAAATTATATTTTTGACCTGTCACCTCCATGTTTTTCAAAAAATAAATACCCGGAAAAACATTTTCGGCATCATCACCTTCGCAGCCTATCAATGTGCCTTTTTGAGAACCTATTGTTAAAATTACTGCATCATATTTTTTTTGCAGGTCTTTATTTTTAAGATTGTCCCCTAACTTTTTATTATAAAATATCTTAACACCCAAGTCGGTAATATTATCAACTTCTTTTTGAAGGAGGTCGTTAGGCAGGCGATACTCGGGAATTCCATATCTGAGCCATCCGCCGGCTTTTGGACTTGCTTCGTAAATATCAACCTGATGTCCTTCTTTTTGCAGGAAGAAACCTGCTGACAATCCTCCGGGACCGGCACCGATAACAGCAACTTTTTTGCCGGTAGATTTTTTAATTTCAGGAATATATTTATTTTCGGATTCAAGGTCATAATCAGCGGCAAATCTTTTCATATAGTCAATTCCAACCGCAGCGCCCTCATCCAATAGATTTCTTCTGCAAGCAGTTTCGCATGGACGAACACAAACTCTTCCGCAAATAGCCGGTAATGGATTGGTATCTTTTATCAATGCAACTGCTTCATTATATTGTCCTTTGTCAATCAACGAAATATAACCCTGTATATCAACTCCGGCGGGACATGCCTGGGTACAAGGTGCTAAACAATCGGCATAATGATTACTTAAAAGAAGATCTAAGGCTGTTTTCCTGGCTTTCTTAATTCTCTCGTTATGAGTATCAATTTTCATCCCATCGGTAACCTTTGTAGAACATGATGGTTGCAATCCTCTCATACCCTCAACTTCAACAACACAAACATAACATGAAGTGTATGGTTTTATTCTCGGATCGTTGCAAAGAGTAGGAATTTCAATATTATTCCGTCTAGCAAGGTCCAAAATTGTTTCACCTCTGTATGCCTGTATAATTTTACCGTTTAACTTTACATTTAATCTTTCTGTCATTGTTAATAGATTTTTATTGCATCAAATTTACATTTTGTATAACACGTCCCGCATTTAATACAATCATCCTGTCGGATAAAGTGAACTTCTTTTCTTGCTCCGTCAATAGCATCGGTAGGACAATTTTTGGCACAAACCGTACAACCCGTACATTTCTCAGGATCAACTTCATAAGTTAGTAATGGTTTACAAACTTTTGCAGGACATTTTTTATCCCTGATATGAACTTCATACTCTTCCCTGAAATATTTAATTGTAGTTAAGACAGGATTTGGAGCAGTTTGTCCCAAACCGCAAAGCGAACTGTCTTTTATCTGGTAAGATAATTCTTCAAGTTTTTCAATATCACCTTCTTCTCCTTTTCCTTCGGTAATCCTGGTAAGAATTTCAAGCATTCGTTTTGTTCCGGTACGGCAGAATGTACATTTGCCACAAGATTCTTTTTGTGTAAAATCAATAAAGAATTTTGCCACATCAACCATACAGGTTGTTTCGTCCATTACAACCATACCACCAGAACCCATAATTGCTCCTGTAGCATTTACCGAATCATAATCAACGATAGTATCTGCAAGATATGCAGGTATGCAACCGCCTGAAGGACCACCCATTTGTACAGCTTTGAATTTCTTATCATTTTGTATTCCACCTCCGAGTTTAAAGATAACATCTCTGATGCTCATTCCCATAGGTACTTCAACCAGTCCTGAACGTTTAATCTTTCCTGCCAGAGCAAATACTTTTGTTCCTTTACTTTTTTCAGTTCCATATTTGGCATACTCTTCCGAACCATGTAATAATATCCAGGGGATGTTGGCAAGTGTTTCAACATTATTGATATTGGTTGGTTTTTGCCACAGCCCTGATTCGGCAGGGAACGGAGGACGTTTTCTGGGCATTCCTCTTTCACCTTCAACAGAAGCAATTAATGCTGTTTCTTCGCCACAAACAAAGGCGCCGGCTCCTTCTTTTATATAAATATCAAAATTAAAACCATCAATACTTAGAATATTTTTACCTAAATAACCTTTCCTTCTTGCCTGTTCAATAGCAATATTTAATCGTTTAATGGCAAGTGGATATTCGGCACGACAATAAATCACTCCACCGGTAGCTTCAATGGCATAAGCCCCGATAATCATTCCTTCAAGAACAGCATGAGGGTCACCTTCAAGAACCGAGCGGTCCATAAAAGCACCGGGGTCACCTTCATCAGCATTACAAATAATAAATTTTTCATCGGCTTTATTATTATTTGCAAATTTCCATTTCAAGCCTGTTGGAAATCCTCCTCCTCCTCTTCCTCTTAATCCTGAATTAATTACAGTTTGAATTACATCCAATCTTGAAATTCTTTGTCCTGCTATTTTTCTGATTGCACGATAACCTCCTCTAACTTCATATTCTTCAATTATTTCAGGATCAATATATCCACAGTTTCTTAATGTAATCTTCACCTGATCCTCGATAAAATCCTTATCAGGAGTTTCAAACAAATCGCTCTGAACCACATAACTTTTTATAGGTTCATTTTTAAGTATGTGCTTTTCAATTAGTTCGGCTGCCTTTTTTTCATTTATATCGCCATACAAATATGAGCCGTTATCATCAACTATCTCAACCAGTGGTTCACGGTAACACATGCCGATACAACTGGTTTTTTTTAATTCAAATTTTAAATTATCAGCTTCTTTTAAAGCTTTAATTTTTTCAAATACTTTGTTTGCCCCTGCGGCAATTCCGCAACTTCCAAGTCCGACAATTACTTTTTTGTTTTCCATAATTAATTACTCTCCTTAATTTTTACGTTTTTGATGATCTTGACGGCCTGTCCACCGGTTAGTTTTCCATGAGTGTCATTATCAATCATCATAACAGGAGCTAAAGAACAACATCCCAGACAAGCAACCGATTCAAGTGTAAACATACCATCTTCGGTAGTTTCGCCATCATTAATCTTTAATGATTCCTTTAAAGCATCGGTAATGGCATTTGCATTTTGTACATGACAGGCAGTACCATGACAAACTTTAATTATATGTTTGCCAACCGGATTCAATCTGAACTGAGCATAAAATGTGACAACACCATACATGTCGCTAAGTTCTATGCCGACTTCTGAGGAAATCTTTTCAAAAGCTTCGTGTGGAATATACCCAAAAATGTCTTGTGTACCTTGTAAAAGCGGAATCAGATTGCCTTTTTTATCTTTATACTTTTCTATTAAAGAATCCAATAAATTTACATCAACCTGATCCTGTTCTTCTGTGATTTTTTTTTCACTGATTCTTGCTATTCGCATATTCT
>JAUWKH010000295.1 GCA_030614305.1 Bacteroidota bacterium | reverse complement strand
CAGTTTTTAAATATGTTTGATGCAGTATACAAGTGGGGGCGCGAAAAAGGAATCAACACTGTTATGTTTCGACACGAACAAGCAGCAGCACACGCCGCTGACGCATGGGCAAGAGTGACTAATAAACCGGGTATTTGTTTCGGAACCGTTGGTCCTGGTGCAACTCACCTCGTTCCAGGAGTTGGTGCCGCATGGAGTGATAATATACCATTGATAGTTATAGTTCCTCAAGTAAATAGTAAATTTTCAGATTCATTCACTCTGCAGGGAAACCTAGACCAAGTTACTATGTTTAAACCGATTACAAAGTATCAGAAATCCGTTCGCACGATAGAAGAGGTCCCTGATGCTGTACAAAAAGTTTTTCGAGAAGCTACTAGTGGGCGGCCAAGACCTGTGTTATTAGAGATTTACGAAGATGCATTTCTCAGTGAGAAAGAAGAAAGTGAAATTCCCATAATGTCTCCCGATCAGTATCGATGCTTTGAGAAACCAGCGGTTAGCAATGAAGTAATCCAAAAATCACTGGATATGTTATTAAAGGCTGAGAAGCCGTTAATTGTTTCTGGGGGTGGAGTTTCAAGATCATCAGGATGGGAAGAACTTCAAGAATTTGCCGAATATTTAAAAATTCCCGTTATGACAAGTCTTATGGGTATTGGAACCATCTCAAGTAAGTCAGAAAGTTTTATTGGAACGACCATAAATGGTCCGGGTTTAAAGGCAGGCCCCGAAGCAGATGTAGTTCTTGCTCTTGGATGCAAATTTAGCTATATTATGGGACATGGTGATGAGCCTTTCTGGAAGGATTCTCAAAAAATGATACAAGTAGATATTGATCCGGGAATAATTGGAAGAGCAAAACCTATCACCTTAGGTGTGGTAAGCGATTGCAAACAATTTTTAAAACAAATTCTTGAAACAGCTAAAAAGACTCAAAAAATTGAAAACAGACCTTGGTTAGATGAGCTGGTAGCTTTGAGAAAAACACAGATGACTGGAATGATGAAAAAAGCAACAAAAGATAAAATTCCAATATTACCGCAGAGATTAGTCAAAGACGTCTTAGAATTCATGGATGAGGATGCGATATTCATTAATGATGGTGGGGATATCGCTTGTTATTCAATAGAACAAATAGATTATTATAAACCAAGACCGCCACTCTCCTTCTTACAAGCTGTCGGTATGGGTCATCTGGGGACTTCTGTAGGATACGGAATTGGAGCGAAGCTGGCAAAACCAGACAAACAAGTTATATCAATATCCGGCGATGGTAGTTTTATGATGAATATTCAAGATTTAGAAACTGCTGTAAGATTAGGTTTGAGCAATCTAATCTTTGTAATAGCAAATAATAGCGCCTGGGGGATGCTCAAATCAGGTCAAAAACTATTTGTAAACAAACATTATATTGATGTTGAATTACCCGATTTTGATTTTGCTAAATGTGCTGAAGGATTTGGGTGCTACGGAGAGGTTGTGACTGATCCAAACGAAATTAAACCCGCACTAGAAAGGGCTAAAAATTCAGGAAAACCAGCTGTAATAGATGTTAAAACAGCGTGGACGATCCCAGATGCGACAAAACTTTTGGGTAGTATGGGAATTTTATAACCAATAAAAATGTGAAGGATATGAAAGGAGCAGTATTTGTAGGAAAACATCAAATTGAAATAAGAGATGATTTACCGAAACCAGAGGTTCTTTCTGACGAAGTATTAATAAAAGTAAAATATTGCGGTATATGTGGTTCTGGCATTGAATCTTACGAATCTGGGGGAATATATTTGCCTGGAATCGTTATTGGTCATGAGTTTTCGGGAGAAATCGCGGAAGTAGGTGATAGTGTAAGAAAATGGAAAATAGGTCATCGAGTAACGGTAAATCCTAATGTTCCATGCTACGATTGTTATTGGTGCAACCATTACCAAGAAAACATGTGCAAGCTAACTAATAATGGTTTAGGCACGACACAAAACGGTGGAATGGCAGAATTTATAAATGTAAAGGCGGAGAGGTTACACGCTTTGCCTGATTCAATGTCGTTCAAAGCGGGAGCTACAGTAGAGCCCTTAGCAAACTGTGTCTACGCAATTCAACAATCGGGGTTAAAAATTGGCGATAGCGTTGCAGTTATTGGAGCAGGAACAATAGGATTAATGACGATTCAAGCGTTAAAAGTTGCTGGTGCTGGTAGTATTTACGTAATAGAACCGGTTGAATCAAAACAAAAAAAAGCGCTTGAATTAGGCGCAGAAAAAGTCTTAAAACCAAAGGCTTGGAATAAGATCGTTAGATTAACTAATAAAATTGGACCTGATCATGTTTTTGATTGTGTAGGGCTTCCAGAAACTTATATGACTTCAATGACTTTAGTTAAAAGAGGAGGACAAATAACACTTATTGGAATACATGTAGAACCTTTCGAAATGAAAGGTTTTATGCAATTAATGCTCAAAAATATCTCAATGCAAGGAGTGTTTAGTTTTAATCAAGAAGTTTTCGCAACTTCGGTAAATTTAATCGCTGAAAGTAAAGTAAATGTAGACTCAATAATTACAAAAACAATTAAAATAAATGAAGTTCCCCCAATGTTTAAAACATTAGCTAACCCTCCACATGAAGAGATAAAAGTGCTTGTAGAGTTCGATTAATTTTTTAATTTTTTTTTTTTTTTACTATTTTTTTTTATTAATTTATTTACATTCCTGAACTATGATTTAATGAGCTCTTTTTACAGATTTAATTTGACGAATTGGTAAATATTTATAAATCCATGTAACAATAAATAAGATATTCACCAATTTTGTGAAAT
>JAUWKH010000095.1 GCA_030614305.1 Bacteroidota bacterium | reverse complement strand
TTCATTTCCTAAAATATTTGTAATTCTGAGTATTCTGTTTGACTGATTCCCGCTAAAAGAAACCGCATTAGCATAAATAGTATTCAAATTATAATCATAATCAGCAGGGTTGATAAAAACACCGCTTTGATAATCGCCGATATAATTTGTTTGTGATCCATTAATAAAAACAGTATACCTGTTGTAATAAACCGAAGTGATCATGATTGGTGGCTCGTTTTTGTCAGTAAAACAATAGGCACCGTCACCGCCGTCAATCATATCAAAAATTGATAATGGTGAACCTGTATAATAAAGAGTTCCGTTATCCTGAAGTCCGCCAACATATTTTTCTTCCCCTGCAACAGGAGATATTGCGCAAGTATAAAATTGTAAAGTATTAAAATTATTATTTCTTTCCTGAAAAACAGGGCTTAAAGAAGAGCTATTTGCAGTATAAAAAATACCACCGTCAGATGCAAATATCATTTCTTCGGGTGAGCCCGGTTTATAAAGCTGTGCATGCTGGTCTGCATGAACATATTCATCGCCGCCACCATAATACATCAGCGCCCAGTCAGATAAATGGTTCCAGGTAATTCCTGTATTAGTAGTTTTCCATACATCCAGGCCACCCACATAAAGATTTGTCGGATCATTTGGGTCAACAACACCAATCAAAGCATGCCACGCAAGATTAGCCCAGTCGCCTGAGTTTGGTTTGTTAATAGAAGACCATGTAGCTCCTTTGTCTTCAGAACGAAGAATATACCTTCCTTGATAGTAATTAAAACCGCTTGTATATCCGGCTGCAAGAAATGCAAAAACAATATTTTCATCTGAAGGAGCACAGGCAATAATTACCCTACCCGGGAGATTATAGCTTCCATGATTTTCAATTATTATCCTGTAATCTTCGTAAACTGTCCAGCTTCCGGCAGTTCCGTCATCTGAATACAGGATTGTTGCACCGCCATTACCATTAATATTTTGAATTGTCCCGACATATATTCTCCCATCAACACCTGTTTTTACATTTGAAACAGCATATGGAATTTCTTCATCAGTAATATTGGGTAATACCTGTTCCCATGTTTGTCCGTTGTCGTCTGAACGGTATAATCCGTCAGTCGGTAAACTTTGATGATCTTCACCATGATAAAATCCTGAAGCCACTCCGGCATAAATCACACTAACATTATTTTCATTTCTTACAGCTATTTCGGTAATATATTTAAATTCTTCGGTTGAGGGTAACAACTGCCAGTTATTGCCACCGTTTGTTGATCTGAAAATACCAACTCCAACACCTGAAGATTCACGATAAGTTGTAAAAGCTGTTTGAACTTCACCTGTCCCTACATAAAAAATTTGTGGATCATTCGGGTCGTAAGTAATGCAACTTATTGACAGGCTACTCCAGAAATCATCAACCGGAATCCATTGAGAATCTTCGCCGGTAATATCGTTATTATACCATAAACCTCCAGTAACGCCACCTGACCAAACTTTGTTGTTAGTGTTGTCATTAGGGTCAAACATAAGTGCACGGGCGCGTCCGCCCATTACTGCTCCAGTGCCTTCCCACTCCATTGACATAGCTCCTGATTTTAATTTGCTTTGATCGCGGATTGCTTTGGTTTGTTTGTAAGCTTCTTTAAGTCTTTCAACCGGAACCCGGCCTAATTCGGGGTCCAAAGTCATAAAATAATTTTGAATTGCAGCCAGGTCAGGATGGTTGACTTCAGAAACATCTTTCAATTCTTCTTCGGAACAATTTGGAATATTTTTATATTCTTTATTCAGGAATTGTTCATGCTTTTCTCTTTCGGATAATTCTTTTTTTACCGGTAAAGAATAAATTGCTAAAAGCGAAATCAGCAGTACAGGAAGTATCACGCTGATTTTTAAGATTTGTTTTTTGTTTTTCATCTGTTTATATTCTTGTAATTAATTTATTTTCTGCTACTTATAATTTTTTAGAAAAATTCATATTCAGAAATTAGAAATTGGATATTTGAAATTAGGCTGTTAAAATAAGTTTTTTCCAAATTTCGAATTTCAAGTTTCCCATACGGGCTAACTTCATGGCGCAAATTTCATTATATAATCATCCCCTTGTTGTCAAAATTTACCTGTCATGGATGTTTCATTTTATTAAAATTTGTTTTTATATTATATACATGACAAAAAAATCAGAAATAAAGTTGTATTAAATTTTATTATTCCGACTTATAGGAAAACTCTTCAAAGGTAATACAATTAAGTTTTTGGGATATTTTTTTATTAACAGATTATCTGCGGGATTAATATTTTTATAATTGCTTAACTTAATGACATTGTCTGTTCGGGATTACAAATAATTTGTCCCTATCGGGACTCAAATATTTATATCCCGAATCCATGTTTTATGATAAATCAACTTGCGGATTTTGTGAAGTATAAAAGAATTGTATAGTTTTGTCTAAAATCAGTAAAATTATTTTAAGATGAAAAAGGGAAAAGTATTTTATTTAATAACAGCTTTGATTTTGAGTAGCTTGCTCATTATCCAGCAATCATGTAAAAAGGATGATGAATTACCTGAAGAATCACCGTATTTGAGTGTAACCTTACATAGATTGACCCTAAAACACGACCTGTATTACCAACTGAAACACAATGAGCGTTCAATAGAAATGGAATTCAGTTTGCCGATAGATACAGGAACAGTTGCCGGTAATATTTCCTTTTCGGACAAGTCAGGTTCCTTGAGCTCACATTACGACCTGGTAATTTCAGGGAGGAGAGTATTGATTGCGTTTCATTCTGATTTTCATTTGAGTGACGGCTGGAAGTATTTGTTAACCATAACAACAGGTCTGAAATCTACTTCCGGAGAAAGCCTGAAACAGAATGAGACTATAGAACTGAGAACTTCAACAAATTTGACTTCAATCGGTAGCACACAACGGAATTCAATAGCTTGCATCATTGAAGACTTTTGGGCGGCAACACAGGTAAAGAATGCCGTTCCTGTTCCAATCGAATGTTGCTTACAGGCAATATGGAATGGCCACAGCGACCTCTTTATTGCGGCAAAAACGGAGTATATGAAACAACCACCGGCACCAACTGCATACAAGGTTGTTGCATTCGGACATACCCATGAGCCCATGCTGAAAGTCTATCCACCAGGGAAACAATATACGAGTATTTACGCAAACTCCGGTTCATGGATCAATGCCGACGATTGTAACCATGCGGTAAGAACCTATCTGATTATCAATCCTGCAGAATGGACCGGTTCGGATCTTGATGTCGTTATGTTATATCAATATAATCTGAATAGTAACAGTGGTAATCCTGACCCGCCCTATGAACCCGTGCTTCTTTCGGAAGAAAGTATTGACATTAATTAAATAAATTCGTTTTATTTGGACCACAGTGAATATTTACTGTAATTTTTTACTGTGTAAAAAAATTAGTTAAAAAGTTTGGTATTTACATAATAAGTACGTATATTTGTACTTTATTAATAACTTAAACAGAATTTACAATGTTAGCTGCAAATTATACTGAGTTCCGTACGAGTCTAAAGAAATTTCTGGATAATGTAGAGGAAAATAATGAAACTTTGATAATAAAGAGAGGGATTGGTAAAGGAACAGTAATAATTTCATTAGATGAATATAATTCAATAATGGAAACTGTTCACTTATTGAGTTCAAAAGCAAATGCCGATAGATTATACGAATCAATTCAACAAATGAGAGAAGGAAAGATAGTTAGCAATGAATTAATTGAAGAATGATGAAGATTATGTTTTCAAAAAACTCATGGGAAGACTATATTTTCTGGCAAACTAATGATAAAAAAATGCTACGGAAAATAAATGAATTGATAAAAGATATACGAAAAACACCATTTGAAGGAAAAGGAAAACCTGAACCATTAAAATATGATTTGTCAGGATTCTGGTCAAGACGAATTGACAGAGAACATAGATTAGTATATCAAGTTGAAGAAAAAAAGATTCTTATTTATAGTTGTTGGTATCATTATGACAAGTAGCTGGTTGGTGACTGTCCATAAAGTCATGCAAAATTTGAATTGTTTTCTTAAAAAATAGTATTTATGATTTTCCAATCCCAAAGAAAAGAAGTCGCTTATTTTATGCGACGATTATACGAGCAAAAACTAACCACTTGTTCGGGTGGTAATATAAGTTTGAAGGTTGATGAAAATAAAATATTAATCACACCATCACAATTGGATAAAGCCAGACTTACACCTGAACAAATAGGGATTATAACTGTTGACGGGGAAAATCTTACTCCCGAATTAAAGCCAAGTATGGAAACAGGCATGCATTTATCCATTTTTAAAAAGCGTCCTGATATAAAAGCTGTTGTTCATGCTCACCCACCTTATGCAACAAGTTTTTCGGCTACAAACAAAAAAATTAATTGCAAACTTAATGGCGAAGCAAGATTTGTTATCGGTGAGCCGCTTTATACAGAATATGCTTTGATGGGTTCGGAAGAACTTGCTGAAATAGTTTCGGAGGCGACCTTAAATGGCAATGTAGTTTTAATGAAAAATCACGGTGTTTTGACTGTTGGTAAAACACTGCTCGAAGCATTCGACCGCCTTGAAGTATTTGAAGCTTCTGCTAAGATAACATTAATAACCGAATTATTAGGAGAACGAAGGGAACTGTCTTTTAACGAATTGAAAGCTATTGATGATTTGTTATATTAAAATATTTTTACGAACATTAATACTACAAACATGAAACTTTCATTAAAAGAAAAATAATGGAATGCAAAACTCCGATTATAATATAACCGACTGGCTGCCAACAACAAAAAAAGAAGTTGAAAAACATGGCTGGGATGAATTGGATGTTATAATTTTTTCAGGTGATGCTTATGTTGACCATCCATCTTTCGGACATGCTGTAATTGCAAGGATAATTGAAAATGAAGGTTTCAGAGTGGCAATCGTTCCGCAACCTAATTGGAAAGATGACCTGAGGGATTTTAAAAAGCTTGGGAAACCTCGATTATTTTTTGGTGTTACAGCCGGATGTATGGATTCAATGGTGAATCATTATACTGCCAATAAACGCCTTCGTTCAAATGATGCATACACTCCCGGAGGAAAAGCCGGCTTCAGGCCTGATTATGCTACGATAGTGTATTCCAAAATCCTGAAAAAACTTTATCCTGATATACCTGTAATTATCGGTGGTGTTGAAGCATCTTTAAGAAGAGTTACTCATTATGATTACTGGTCGGATAAATTAAAACCTTCGATACTTTGTGAAAGCGATGCAGATATTCTTGTTTATGGAATGGGGGAGATGGCAATAAGACAAATCCTTTATTTACTTGATAAAAATATTCCGGTTTCTTCACTGAATACAATCCCTCAAACAGCTTTTTTATTATCAGAAAAAGATATTATTTCAAAAAATAAAAACAGGGAAACATTTGAACTGGCTTCACATGAAGATTGCCTGAAGGATAAGAAAATTTTTGCAACAAATTTTAAGATCATTGAGCAGGAATCAAATAAAATTCATCCAAGACGTTTAATTCAAAAAACCGGTAAGCAAACTCTGGTTATCAATCCTCCTTTTCCTGTTATGACTGAAAAAGAAATTGATGCTTCTTTTGACCTGCCATTTACCCGTTTGCCTCATCCCAAATATAAAAAGCGTGGCGTAATTCCGGCTTATGAAATGATAAGGCATTCTGTAAATTTACACAGAGGTTGTTTTGGCGGTTGCAGCTTTTGTACGATTTCGGCTCATCAAGGGAAATTTGTAACAAGCAGGTCGGAAAAATCAATTTTGAAAGAAGTGGATAAAATTACAAGAATGCCGGATTTTAAAGGATATATCAGCGATTTGGGAGGACCTACTGCCAATATGTATAAAATGAAAGGAAATGATATTTCAATTTGCGAGAAATGCAAAAGGCCAAGTTGTATTTTCCCTGATATTTGTAAAAACCTGAATACAAATCATAAACCATTAATTGATATTTACAGGAAAACTGCTTCTTTTACCAAGATAATAAAAGCATTTGTAAGCAGTGGCATCAGGTATGATATTCTGGTTGGAAAATCTGAACAGGATAGCAGGAAAAATAGTTATGATGAATATATAAAACAACTGATTGTAAATCATGTTTCGGGCAGGTTAAAAGTTGCTCCCGAGCATACATCCAACAAAGTTTTAAAACAAATGAGAAAAACTTCTTTTAAATATTTTGTTGAATTCAAAAAAATATTTGACAGGATTAATCAAAAAAATAAATTAAATCAGCAACTTGTTCCTTATTTTATTTCAAGTCATCCTGCCTGTACGCAGGAAGATATGGCAGAACTTGCTGCTGAAACAAAAAAATTAGGATTTAAGCTTGAACAGGTTCAGGATTTTACACCAACACCAATGACCTTGTCAACTGCAATATATTATTCAGGTTATGACCCATATACATTAAAACCTGTATATACGGCAAAAACCCAAAAAGAGAAACTTGAACAGCAGCGTTATTTTTTCTGGTATAAAAAGTAATTTTTTATCCTGAATTCTAAATACTTAGTTTATAGACAAACACTTAAATGGTTTATTAAACAAACGGGATATTTAGTTACTTTCAGCTTAGTAGTTCATTCAGATCAATCACGGAATCTGAAAGATAATCTTAGTCTGGTTCTGTAAGAAACTACTTTGCCGCCTTCAATTTTAAGGTCTTGTGA
>JAUWKH010000355.1 GCA_030614305.1 Bacteroidota bacterium | reverse complement strand
TGTTCTGTTACGGTAAATGTTTCTGACGGAAAAGGAGGGACTGCAAGTGGAAACGGATCATTAACAGTAACAGCTGCCGTTACACAAATCACAGGTACGGCCAGTTTCCCGGCAGGTACTACAGCAGACCTTGTAAATTCAAAAGTAAGCATCTATACCTCATTGGAAAACTGGAATATTAACTCACCCATTAAGTGGGGTGCAGTTACTGGCTCAGGGGCAAATGTATCATTTACTTTAACTAATGTTAATCCTGGAAACTATTACCTTGATGTATGGAAAGACAGAGACAATTCTGGTTTCTGGTCAGTTGGCGATTATGTTGGATGGTATGGTTCAGGTGGGCTTGGAAGTCCGAACTTAACCCAATTTCAAATTACAGAGGGACAGACTTTTAGTTGTAGTATTAACATGCTTATCGCTAAAGGAAGTTTTCAGCAAAAAAAAATGAAATAGTTGATAACGTTCAATAAAAAAAGTTCGTAAAAAGATGTTTTATTTTTGAATTCAATAAGATATCAAAAAAAGCAGTGGCCAACCACTGCTTTTTTTTGTTAATATTATAAATAAAATATTCCGTACATTTACTCCCTTCAAATTTTAATAAGGAAATATGACAAAAATACTTGGAATTGGAAATGCATTGGTAGATATCATGACAATGCTTGAACATGATGGCTTACTTGATAATTTTTATTTACCAAGAGGCAGTATGCAACTTGTTGATATAGATAAATCTGATAAATTGTTATCAGAAAGCAAACATCTTAATAAAAAACTAACATCGGGTGGTTCTGCTGCTAATACAATCCACGGACTTTCAAAGCTGGGTATTAAAACTGCTTTTATGGGAAAAGTCGGTAAGGACGAATTTGGTGAATTTTTTCACAACGACCTGAGAAGCAACAATATTGAACCGATCCTTTTTTTCAGCAAAAATCATTCGGGCAGGGTAGTTGCATTGATCAGCAAGGATTCGGAAAGAACCTTTGCAACCCACTTGGGAGCAGCCATAGAATTATCAGCCGATGACCTGAAATCCGAACAATTTAAAGATTTCAATTATTTTCATATAGAAGGGTATTTAGTTCAAAATCATGAATTGTTAGAAAAAGCCGTAAAACTTGCTAAAGAAAATAATTTACTTGTTTCTCTTGATCTGGCAAGTTATAATGTAGTTGAAGATAACCTCGAATTTTTAAAAACGATATTAATAAAATATGTTGATATTGTATTTGCTAATGAAGATGAGGCAAGAGCATTTACAGGTAAAGAACCTGAAGAGGCATTGGAAATTTTAAGCGAACTTTGCGAGATTGCCGTTGTGAAAACAGGAAGCAAGGGTTCGTTGATAAAAAAAGGAAATGAAAAACATAAAATTGATGTTATAAAAGTTGAAAGCTTTGATACTACCGGCGCAGGTGATTTATATGCTTCGGGTTTTTTATTTGGTTTATCAAAAAATTACCCCCTGAAAAAATGTGGCAAAATCGGAACTATTCTTGCCGGAAAAGTGATAGAAATTCTCGGTGCTAAAATGGATGATAAAAAATGGGAAGAGGTTAAAGCTATGATTGAGAATATTGATTAATTTCTACCAATTTCTTTTCTTTTTTATTTTTCCTTTATCTCCCAGCTTGCCCCTTCTTTTGTATCTTTTAACTGTATATTCAGTTTTGTTAATTCATCCCTGATTTTATCGGCAGTATCGTAATCTTTATTAAGTTTAGCTTTCTGCCTGATAGAGAGTATTACTTTTATAAGGTCATCAAGCATATAATTTTGATCACCGCTTGCCTCTTTTCTTAATCCCAAAATTTCAAAAACAAAATTGTTAAATGTTTTCTTCAATAAATTCAGATCATCTGCTGTTAGTGATTCTTTTCCGTCATTAACAGAATTAATAATTTTAACTCCTTCAAAAAGATAGGCAATGAGAACCGGAGTATTAAAATCATCATTCATTGCTTCATAACATTTCTTTTCCAGTTCTTTAATATTTGATGTTGACCTATCACCCGGTTTTAATTTATTTAGAGTATCAATGGCATTAAATAATTTATCCAAACCCTTTTCGGACGCATTC
>JAUWKH010000397.1 GCA_030614305.1 Bacteroidota bacterium | reverse complement strand
TAAATCCTTCAAACCAAACTTTTGGTAAAACTTTTAATCCAATTGTCTGACTAAAAATAAACCTGCTGTTTATTTTCTGCCTACCTTGATTTTTATAATTTCTGCTTTCCTCTTCATAAAATCCTTTTATTGTTATAACTCCGTAAAAGTTTAAATCACCAAAGGGATAATATGCTGTTGAAAGTCCTACTTGTGTCTGTTTTTTATCATTTAAATTTGAGTATGTTCCAAACAGGTCAAACGAAAAATAAGAGATGTTTTTTGTTATGGAAAGTGAAATAACATAATTATTTATTGATGTGGTTTCAGTATTAATTGTATAAATTACATTGATAAAGTGGAATGCAGGCGTAATTTTAAATCCTTTGTTAAACTGAATGGAACTGTTAATATAAAATTCGTTCTGATGTAATTTATATTTATCACTTTTATAGTTATAAGTTGTGTCGTTTGAATAATAATTTTCATAACCCAAATAAGAATAAACAGTCGAATATCTGTTTAGTACAATTTCTCTGTATTGTATTTGTTTTTCTTTATCAATGTTAAGGTTACTGAATCCAAAATAAAGTGAAATTCTTTTTCCTATACTTTTTGATAAGCCGGCATGAGCATAGAAAATATCGCCATTTAAATCTTGTTCTCCATAAATGCTGTCATTTCCAAAAAGATTTATATTTCCATTTTTTGAGATGTTGTTGTTGAAGGTGTATCCTGTTTCAAAATAAATATTGTTTAAAATCTTTTCTTTTGTAATATTCAATTTTGATTTAAGGGATTCGGGGAATTTGGTTGAAAGCAGTTTTGCATCCTGTTCTCTGTTAAGAAATAAATAACTGTAATAAAGATATTCAAGAGCAAAAACATCGGTTGAATTAAATTGTAATGCTTTTTCAAAATTTTGAACAGCTTTGATATAATTTTGCTTTTGATAATATGCCATACCAAGCCTTGCTCTCAAATAAAAATAATCGATATTGTTTTTCAGTGCTTCTTTCGCAACCACAATCAATGAATCCCAATTTTGCTTTTCATAGAAATCATAAGTTTTTTTATCAATATGCTGAAAGTCCTGATAAGTCTGGGCATTTGTTAATAAGGAAAAGAAAATTATTGTCAGAATAAAAAACAGCTTAGAAATATAATATTTACTTCTTATAAACTTTATCATTTAATTTTAGCCTCAATTATTTTGTTTCTATCAAAAATAACAAACTTTTCAATAGATTTATCTTTAATGTAAATTTCAAAACTTTGTTCTTTTGTTAATTTATTACAGATTTTAATTTCTGTTTTTGATTTCAGGAAAACAGAGCTTTCCGAAAAATTATCATCCATTTTAATGTATTCAAGAGTATAATCTAATTTTATGAATATATAAAAGGGAGCTATAAAATCCTGAATTACAGTTGTTAAATTGTTGTTTACAGTGTTTAGCGGATAGCGGTCATTAACAATTAATCCTTTATAAAATCCGGTAACAATTTTATAAACTCCAAGGTAAAAATAAAATAACAAAGATTTTTTGTTGCCTTCAAAATGGGTGAAATAAAAGATATTTCCATCATTTTTGAAATATGCTTTTGACTTTGAATTTTCACAAAGGATGTATAAATTATTATAAATATCTGCTTCAATTTTCCAGTTGATGATTTTATCTTTTTGCG
>JAUWKH010000356.1 GCA_030614305.1 Bacteroidota bacterium | reverse complement strand
GTTTCACCACTATATGCCTGAGTTATTTTTCCGTTTAATGTTACGTTTATTCTTTCACTCATTTCTAATATCTTTCGTTTAGATTCAAAAAATTAATAAACTTTAATCGCGTCGAACTTACATTTTGTAAAACATGATCCACACTGTATGCAATCATCTTGTCTAATAAAATGAACTTCTTTTCTGCTTCCGTCAATTGCATCTGTCGGGCAATTTATTGCACAAACAGTGCATCCTGTACATTTTTCAGGGTCAACTTCGTAAGTGAGTAATTTTTTACAAACTTTTGCAGGACATTTTTTATCTCTTATATGAGCTTCATATTCGTGTCTGAAATATTTTATAGTTGTCAGAACAGGATTTGGAGCCGTTTGTCCTAAACCACAAAGAGAGCTGTCTTTAATTTGGTATGCAAGTTCTTCAAGTTTTTCGATATCTTTTTCTTCACCTTCACCTTCGGTTATTCTCGTAAGTATTTCTAACATACGTTTTGTGCCGACACGGCAGAAAGTACATTTACCACAAGATTCTTTCTGGGTAAAATCGAGGAAAAATTTTGCGACATCAATCATACAGGTTTCTTCATCCATCACAACCATACCGCCCGAACCCATAATAGCACCGGTAGCATTTACCGAGTCGTAATCAACAATAGTGTCAAGAAGATGTTCGGGAATACATCCTCCTGAAGGACCACCCATCTGAACAGCTTTAAATTTTTTATCATTTTGAATTCCGCCGCCAATTTTAAATATAACATCTCTGATGGTCATTCCCATCGGAACTTCAGCTAATCCGGAACGTTTAATTTTTCCGGCAAGGGCAAAAACTTTAGTGCCTTTGCTTTTTTCGGTTCCGTACTTTGCATATTCTTCGGCACCATTAATAATTATCCATGGAATATTTGCAAAAGTTTCTACATTATTAATATTGGTAGGTTGCTTCCAAAGACCTGAAGCAGCGGGGAAAGGAGGTCTTTTACGAGGCATTCCTCTTTCGCCTTCAACGGAGGCTATCAAAGCAGTTTCTTCACCACAAACAAATGCTCCGGCACCTTCTTTAATGAATACATCAAAATTAAATCCTTGAATTCCCAGTATGTTTTTTCCGAGATAACCATTTTTACGTGCCTGATCAATTGCAATTTCAAGACGTTTAATGGCAAGAGGATACTCAGCCCGGCAATAAATAACACCACCCGTAGCTTCAATGGCATAAGCACCAATTATCATTCCTTCTAAAACTGAGTGTGGATCACCCTAAAGAACCGACCTGTCCATAAATGCTCCCGTGTCACCTTCATCAGCATTACAAATTATGTATTTTTCTTCGGCTTTATTATTATTTGCAAATTTCCATTTCAACCCTGTCGGGAAACCTCCGCCACCACGACCTCTTAATCCGGAATTGATTATTGTTTGAATTACGTCAAGACGAGATACACTTTGTCCGGCAATCTTTTTTATTGCACGATAACCATCCCTTGCTTCATATTCTTCAATATTTTCAGGATCAATATATCCGCAATTTCTTAAAGTTATTTTTACCTGGTCATCAATAAAAGTATTATCAACAGTTTTAAATTTATCAGTTTTAACTACATAATCTTTAATAGGTTCATTTTCCTTAAGATGTTTCTCAATTATTTCAGCAGCTTTTTCTTCATCAATTTCACCATACATATAAGAACCGCTTTTATCAATAACTTCAACAAGAGGTTCTCTGTAACACATTCCAATACAGGAAGTCTTTTTTAATTCAAATTCTAAGTTTTCAGTTTCCTGAATTTCTTTGATTTTATCAAAAACCTTTTTTGCACCGGCAGCAATTCCACAACTTCCAAGTCCAACTATTACTTTTATATTTTTCATATTTTTGTGTTTCGTATTTCGGGTTTGCAACTTGAAACTAATTTGTTTCCTGTCGCTTAATTCCTCGTATAATTTTTACAGCTTTATCTCCGGTAAGTTTTCCGTAAGTTTCATCACCTATCATCATAACCGGGGCAAGCGAACAGCAACCAAGGCATGCCACCGATTCCAGAGTAAACAAACCATCTTCGGTTGTATCACC
>JAUWKH010000148.1 GCA_030614305.1 Bacteroidota bacterium | reverse complement strand
TCATAGTTGTTGTTTTTTGTTAAAAATATTTTTAAAGTTTTTCAGGATTAATAACCATAGCTTTTATCCTGATAATTTTTTTATTTGGTTGTGTATTAGAAACAATCGTTATTGTTTTATTTTGAAATCCTTTTCTTTTATAACTGTCAAAAGTTACACTTATTACATCTTCTTTTCCTGGTTTGATTAGAGTTTTTGGATAGCTACCTACTGCACACCCACAACTTGTACTTACTCTTGAGATTACTAAATCCGAATTTCCAATATTTTTAAATTTAAATCCATAAGTAACTTTTTCGCCTTGAATAACATTTCCAAAATCATGAACTTCTTCATAAAATTCAATTTTCGGTAATTTGTGAAAATCTGCTTCACCTGAAGCTGTGTTTGGATTATTAACAACATCGGCAGGTATGAGCTTTTCTTTGTTTTCTCTACTGTTATTACATGCAAATGAAATAAAAAAAAGTATTGTAAATAATATAAGAATGTTTCTTGGCATAATTATTATAGTATCTGTAGTATTATCCTGTAGAACTTTGTTTTTTAGCAAAATATCAGTCTTCAGTCCTCCCCCGAAAGCTTTCGGGGTCAGTCCTCAGTCCTCAGTCCTCACGCCGACTGCAGACTGCCGACGACTGAAAGGAGTCCGTACGAAGTGAAACAAGTCCGTATGGATGGACTGCCAACTGCTTTCACTTAAGCTAATTTGTTTGTAGCTATGCTATGCTAAGTAATATTTTATTTCAGCAAAAGTAGAAAAAAATATAACAGTTCTGAATTTTTTAAAAAAATTATAATTTCCCACTTCCGATTATTGTAAGCGAGCTTTTGAAAACATCATCACCAAATTCACCATGGCATTTCAAAATATAAAAATAAACACCATCTGAAAGGTTTCCGCCATCCCAGTCGTTTATATAATTATTAACTTCATATAGTTTTCTCCCCCAACGATTAAAAATAACAAGCTGATTACTAATATAAAAGTCATTTATAACTTTGTCATGGTCTGCTTCATCTGAATCTTCAATAAACATTAATTCATCGTTTTGTCCATCCCCATTTGGTGTAATTATATTGGGAATAAGCAATTTAACCGGCTTAACTTCAACCGGAAAAGTATAAGTTGTATCACATCCGTTTGCATCGGTAATTTTTAGTAAAACATTATATGTGCCTTCTTCTGTATACAGATGTATCGGGCTTTTTAAAGTTGAAGTAATACTACTATCTCCTAAAAAATCCCATTCCCAGTTTGTAACTTCAAGTGTGTCTATTGAAAGATTGTCAAACGAAAAAGTTATCCATGGTTTTTTTATGTAAACAATGCTGTCGGGATCAGCAGTTATTTTAATTTCAGGAGAGCAGAAAGATTTAACTTTATATGAGGTGTCAAGCTTACAACCATAATTATCAATAATTTGGAGATTATAAGTAATATTTCCGCAAAGTCCTAATGCCAAAGATGAATCTCCTGGGTCAACCCACTGAACATCCCATATATATGTATATTCATCCGAAGGAAATTCGCCTGAAGCAATTGCTTTAACTTGTGCCTCACAATTTGCATCAATGCCGGGACAGGTTCTTTCCAGTTGTTCAAATTCAATATTGATTTTTGGATAAACATCAATAATTACAGAATCTTCACAATTATAATTATCATTGTAAACAGATACAAAATATTTGGTTGTTGTGTCGGGATTAATAACAATAGAAGATGTTGTGTCATCTCCTGGTTGCCATAAATATTTTAATGTGTCGGAATATTCAACACTTAATGTAATATAATTTTTTGGACAAATTGGAGTTTCTCCATCAACGGTTATTTCGCATTCCTGGGCAAAACTATTAAAACATAATAGTGTCAGTACAAATATTAAAACCTTTTTCATTCAATTTTCTGTAAAGAAATTTTAAATATTTCGGGGCTGTAAAAATAGTTAAAATGTTTTTTTTATTAAATTATTGCCCTAAAATAATATATTTATTTGATTATTTTAAATTTATGAAAATAAGATTGCTGTCAATAATTCATGATAACTCAACTAACTATCTTATAATCAAGACATAATGTCAGTTAATTGTAAGTCATACTGTTAATTTATCAAAAAAATGTAATATTTAGTCATATTTTTAAAATGGCAAAATCTTTGTTAAATTTGCCTGATAATTAATTTAAACGTAAAACATTTAATATAAAAATATGAACTTAAATAATTTTACAATTAAATCGCAGGAAGCCATACAAAAAGCACAGGAAATTGTAATGGCAAATCATCAACAAGCAATTGAAAATACTCATATTTTAAAGGGTATTCTGACTGTTGATGAAAATGTAATTCCTTTTCTTTTAAAAAAATTAAATGTAAATCTTGTTATATTTAATCAGGCATTGGATAAGATAATTGAGTCGTATCCTAAGGTGTCGGGTGGTGAGCCATTTTTATCGAGTGATGCAAAAAAAGCTTTACAAAAAGCAACATCTTATCTAAAAGAATTTAACGACAAGTTTGTATCAATTGAGCATATTTTGCTTGGAATTTTAGCAATAAATGATACTGCCTCAAAGTTGTTAAAAGATAATGGAGTAACCGAAAAGGACCTTAAAACTGCAATAAAGCAATTACGAAAAGGCTCAACAGTTGATAGCCAGACAGCAGAAGATACATATAATGCATTAAACAGATATGCTCGTAATTTAAACGATCTGGCACACTTGGGCAAGTTGGACCCGGTTATTGGCAGGGATGAAGAGATCCGCCGGATACTCCAGATATTAACAAGAAGAACCAAAAACAATCCTATATTGATTGGTGAGCCGGGAACAGGAAAAACAGCCATTGCAGAAGGTTTGGCACATAGAATTATAAATGGCGATGTTCCGGAAAATCTTAAATCAAAACTCATATTCTCTTTAGACATGGGTGCATTAATTGCAGGAGCTAAATATAAAGGTGAGTTTGAAGAAAGACTCAAAAGCGTTGTTAATGAAGTAATTGAATCGGATGGAGAGGTAGTTTTATTTATTGATGAAATACATACTCTTATTGGCGCCGGTGCCAGTGAAGGAGCAATGGATGCTGCAAATATTTTAAAACCTGCTCTTGCAAGAGGAGAGCTAAGAGCTATCGGTGCAACCACTTTAAAAGAATATCAAAAATATTTTGAAAAAGATAAAGCTCTTGAAAGAAGGTTCCAGATCGTTATGGTTAATGAGCCTGATACTTTAGATGCAATTTCTATCTTGCGTGGTTTAAAGGAAAGATATGAAACCCATCATCATGTCAGGATTAAAGATGAAGCAATTATTTCCGCAGTTGAACTTTCTCAAAGGTATATCAGCGATCGTTTTCTTCCTGATAAGGCAATAGATTTAATTGATGAAGCAGCAGCAAAATTACGACTTGAAATTAACTCGGTACCTGAGGATCTGGAAAAAATTGAAAGAAGAATCAGGCAGTTTGAAATTGAGCGTGAAGCTATTAAAAGAGAAAAAGATAAAGCAAAACTTGATAAGCTAAACGAAAAGCTTGCTAACCTGAATGATGAAAGAAACCAGTTGAAAGCAAAGTGGCAAGCTGAAAAAGAAGTAGTTGAAAAAATCCAGCAAAGAAAAAATGACATAGAAAATTCAAAATTTGAAGCTGAGCAGGCTGAACGTGATGGTGATTTTGGAAAAGTAGCTGAAATCAGATATGGTAGAATTCAAAAGTTGGAAGGCGATTTAGAAGCATTAAAGATAAAATTGCAGGAATTACAGGGAGATTCGGCAATGATAAATGAAGAAGTTACTTCAGAAGAAATTGCTGAGATTGTATCACACTGGACAGGGATACCCGTAAGCAGGATGCTTAAGAGTGAGAGAGAAAAACTATTAAATCTTGAAACAGAACTTCACATGAGAGTAGTTGGGCAGCACGATGCGATTGAAGCAATTTCCGATGCTATCAGAAGGAGTAGGGCAGGACTGCAGGATGCTCAGCGTCCGATAGGTTCATTTATCTTTCTTGGAACTACTGGTGTCGGCAAAACAGAACTGGCAAAAGCTTTGGCAGAGTTTTTATTTAATGATGAAAACTCAATGGTAAGGATTGATATGTCTGAATATCAGGAACGCCATTCGGTTTCACGGTTGATTGGAGCGCCTCCCGGATATGTCGGATATGATGAAAGCGGGCAGCTAACCGAAGCAGTCAGAAGAAAACCGTATTCAGTTGTCCTGTTAGATGAGATTGAAAAAGCACATCCTGATGTTTTTAATATTCTGTTGCAGGTTCTTGATGATGGAAGATTAACTGATAACAAAGGCAGGGTAGTGGATTTTAAAAATACTATCATAATAATGACTTCAAACATTGGTTCTCATATTATCCAGGAAAAGCTAAAAAGAATTACTGAAGATAATCGTGAAGAGATCATCAACACGACAAGAATGCAAGTTTTCGATTTGTTGAAAAAAACCATCCGCCCTGAATTTCTTAACCGTATTGATGAAATCATTATGTTTAAGCCGCTTACAAAAGAAGAAATAAAAAATATTGTAAAATTGCAGTTTAAACATGTAAAGAAAATGCTGACCCAAAATGATATTAAAATTTCAATTACAGATAAAGCAATTAAACATATTGCTGAATTGGGATATGATCCTCAATTTGGAGCAAGACCGATAAAACGCATTATACAGCGAAACATCCTGAATGAACTGTCAAAAATGATACTTGCAGGAAAAGTTATTAAAGATTCGGAAATAAATATTGATTTTAAGGATAATAAGTTGGTGTTTGAGAATAAGTAAATTGTGTGCAAGCTGGTCATGACATTTCTAATTGTTCATAAGATTGTTGATTTTTTATTAATATTAATTAAATAAGTTTAAAATTAACTTGTATTTTTAGAAATTAAACTGAATTGGATTTTATGAATTATTACAGTTATCTTTTTGTTTTCTATAAGAACATTGACAAAACAGACATTTTCAGAGGATAATTAATTTCATTAATCGAATTACAAAATATTGGTAATGTAATTCATATTGAGACTGTTGAAAGTGCCATTTCTAAATTTCAGAACTCCTGACTTATCGTAGTTCAATTTGTCGCAAATTTATAGATTAATTTTAGATTTGTTCCGGGAAATTTTGTTTCACTCTCATTTAGAGTTTGACATATTTCTATCGCC
>JAUWKH010000279.1 GCA_030614305.1 Bacteroidota bacterium | reverse complement strand
TGCTTTACTCCTGTTTTATATCCGTATATTTTAACAAAAGAAAATTACATAGTCGTAATAGTTGATATTTTACGGGCAACAACAGCTATTTGTGCTGCTTTTGAAAATAAAGTAAAAGAAATTATACCTGTTGCCTCTCTTGATGAAGCAAGAGAATACAAAAGAAAGGGATATCTTGTTGCTTCCGAGCGTGATGGTATTGTTCCGGATTTTGCAGATTTCGGAAATTCGCCTTTTAATTTCAGGAAAGAAGAAGTGAAAGGTACTACAATTGCTTACAGCACAACAAACGGTACGCAGGCAATTGAAATGGCAAAAGATGCAGAATCAATAGTTATCGGCTCTTTCCTGAATTTATCAGCTTTAAATAATTGGCTCGTTAATCAGAGAAAAAATGTAGTAATTCTTTGTGCGGGCTGGAAAAACAAATTCAATCTTGAAGATTCGGTTTTTGCAGGTGCTTTAGTTGAAAAGCTGCTTATTACCGGAAATTTTGAATCAAAATGTGATTCTGCTGCAGCAGCCATGGATCTTTGGAAAATAGCTAAAAATGACTTACTCAAATATATTGAAAAAGCTTCGCACCGCCACCGACTGAAAAAAATGGTTTTGGATGATGTGCTTGAATATACTTTCTGCCCTGATTCAACAAATGTAATTCCGATAATAAAAAATAATAAAATTATAAATTTTGTATCAGAATAAAATCAAAAATAAAAATGAAAAAATTTAATCTCTTAATTTTAATGACAATGATGGCATTTATTTATTCATGCACAACAGAAACAAAAAAATCTGAAAAAAAAGATGATTTTAAATATCTTTCCGAACAATTTGCCGACCTGAAGATTATGCGGTATCAGATTACGGGTTTTGAAAATTTAAATCTTGACCAAAAAAAGCTGATTTATTATTTAAGTCAGGCAGCATTGGCAGGGCGTGATATAATTTTTGACCAGAACTATAAGTATAATCTTGCAGTTAGAAAAACACTTGAGGAAATTTCCAAAAATTATCAGGGCAACCGTACGTCTCCCGATTTTCAGAAATTTATGGTATATCTGAAAAGAGTTTGGTTTTCCAATGGAATCCATCATCATTATTCAACAGATAAATTTTTTCCTGAAATTTCAAAAGAATATTTTGTTGAATTGGTTAAAAATTCTGAAGGAGCTGAATTTCCTTTGCAGGAAAGGGAAACTCCTGACATGTTTATTGAAAGAATCAGCACTGTTATTTTTGATCCCTCAATAGCACCAAAAAGAATTAATCAGGATGCAGGTATTGATATGATAACAAGTTCGGCATGCAATTATTATGACGGGGTGACCGAAGAAGAAGCAGAAACTTTTTATAACAAAATGAAAGAAAATGATGATGAAACACCTGTTTCATACGGACTGAATTCAAAGCTTGTTAAGGAAAACGGTAAACTGACTGAAAAAATTTATTCTGCCAACGGTTTATATGGCGATGCTATTAAACAAATTATTTTATGGCTTGAAAAAGCTGTTACAGTTGCTGAAAACAAAAAACAACGTGACGGTTTAAAAAAATTAATTGAATATTATAAAACAGGGGATCTGGACTTATGGGATGAATATAATATCCTTTGGGTTCAGGATTTGGATTCTGATATTGATTTTGTGAACGGGTTTATTGAAGTTTACGGTGATCCTTTGGGAATAAAAGCATCATGGGAATCAATTGTTAATTTTAAAGATAAAGAAGCTACGAAAAGAACTGAAATCATCAGTGAAAACGCCCAATGGTTTGAAGATAATTCGCCTGTTAATGAAAGGTTTAAAAAGAAAAAAGTTAAGGGTGTGACAGCAAAAGTTATTATTGTTGCTCAACTTGGTGGAGATTGTTACCCGTCAACACCGATAGGGATAAATTTACCTAACGCTGATTGGATAAGGAAAGAGTATGGCTCCAAATCAGTAACTATAGAGAATATCACTTATGCTTACTATCAGGCAGCCCTGGGGGATGGCTTTCTTGAAGAATTTGCCGCAAGCCAGGAGGAAATTGACCTTGCAATAAAATACGGTTATATGGCAAGCAACCTTCATACTGACATGCATGAATGTGTCGGACATGGCTCAGGACAGTTGTTACCCGGAGTTAGCTCAGAAGCATTAAAAAATTATAATTCACCGCTTGAAGAATCACGTGCCGATTTATTTGCTCTTTATTATATGATGGACCCTAAAATGGTAGAACTTGGATTAATGCCAAATCCCGGCGTTGCAAAAGCAGAATATAATGCTTATATCAGAAACGGATTGATGACACAACTGACAAGAATTGATCTTGGGAAAAATATTGAACAGGCACACATGCGAAACCGCCAGCTAATTGCAAAATGGTGCTATGAAAAAGGAAAACCAGGCAATGTTATTGAAAAATTTGTTAAAGACGGAAAAACATATTGCAAGATAAATGATTATAAAAAATTAAGAGATTTATTTGGTGAATTGCTTGCTGAGGTTCAGCGGATAAAATCAGAAGGTGACTATGAAGCAGGAAAACAATTGATTGAAACTTATGCTGTAAAAATTGACCCTGAACTTCATAAAGAAGTAAAAGAACGTTATGCAAAATTAAATCTTGCTCCTTACGGTGGATTTATTAACCCTGTTTTTACACCTGTTTATAAAGGAGATAAAATTATTGATATAAAAATTGAATATCCCGATGATTATACCGGTCAGATGATGGACTACTCAAAATATTTTTCCTTCCTAACAGCTAATTAACCAGAAACCAGTAACCAGTAACTCCTGTTTTTCGCACACATAAATAAAGTTGAATATTTCAATATATAAAATACAGAATAACAACACAATATCAAAGGAAAAATTACAAAATTTACATATCATTTAGTGACTCATTTTTATTTTGCATATAACCGTTAATATGTTATTAAATTCAGAGACCTCTGCAAAGATAGGTAGCTTAATTATTGTACTTTTTTCTTGATAAAAAAGTACCAAAAAATCAAGGCTTATTAAAAATTCTTTATAAATATTTATGTTTAGGGTGTCCCGATGCGGAAAACAGGAAATAAATTCGAAATATCAATAATCAAAACTTGTCCGTCCATACGGATTCCTTTCAGTCATATGAAGCGAAGCAAGCGACACGAAGTCCATA
>JAUWKH010000012.1 GCA_030614305.1 Bacteroidota bacterium | reverse complement strand
TTAAAGCAAAAAAAGTTGATAAAATGATAATTGATAACCAGAAAGAAATTCAAAAAGCAGGTAATGATGAGGATAGAATAATTTTGCAGCAAAAACATATCAGTTTGAAAAATATCAGCATGGATATCAACAGGAAATTAAGCAGGATAATTATTAAGTAATGACCGTCCATAAAGTCAAAATTTATTAAAATTAAAGCACCAAATATCAATAAACAAATAACAAATAAATTCGAAATATCAATGATAAAATGACCGAAACTGTTTTGGTCATTGAATTTTTGAACATTGTAATTTATCCAGACGGACAAGTTTTGAAATTTGGTGCTTGTCATTTGTGATTTTTAATAATTATTTAAACTATCGGACTTTATAGACGGACACTAAGTAGTGTTGGTCAACAAAAAAATACCGTTAAATTTTCTACAAAGTACTATATAAAAACACAACGGGAACCCATTCTTTTGGAATAGATTCCCGTTCACTTGCTGAATGCCGTAGCTTTCAGTTTGTGCCAAGTTACTGTTATTGTGACTGACTTTTTTGGTTCTTCTCCGAGGAGCTTCCCCGTTTGTCAGGTTTTAGCCGCTCTTTACCCGTGCGGGTAACGCTCTTCTAAATCCAAGCTTTCGAAGGCTCTTTCAAGTTCCTGCTTCCGCCTCTCGGCTTGGCTTTCCTTTGAAAGTGGAGTTGGTTTTGCTCCTTCCTTGCGGTTTTCACTTTCCCTTCTCCTTAGCTTTTTTCGGCTCGCCTTTTATCCCTCACTTGATGAAACAAATATACAATATAAAACTACCCGAGGTCAAGTATTTTTTTCTGTTGTTTTAAACAAACTATTCACGGCAGTTATTAACAATTGTTGATAACGTCAGTCTGTCAAAAAACCTGAATGGTATTAGTTATTCATAACGCAGCAAAACTGCAAACAAATTGATTTAAGTTTGCTAAAATATTCCTTGATTCGTCTGATATTTCAATATATTCAACATTGTCAATGGGCAATTCTTTAATTACTTCCTTAACCCTTTCTGGAGCATTTTGCAATTCCTTTTCAAGTAAATTTGAATAAATGACAATTACTTCTCCTCTTTTAATTTTTTTGAGATAATCCCAGAAATTTTTTCAATCGCTATTCTCTCCTGCCCCATTGAATCCCTTTCTCTGATAGTTACAGTATTATCTTCAAGGGTTTGGTGGTCAATAGTTATACAATAAGGTGTTCCGATAGCATCCTGTCTTCTGTAACGCCTTCCGATTGCATCTTTTTCATCATACTAGCATAAGTAGTCAAATTTCAGGAAATCCATGATCTCACGGGCTTTTTCAGGAAGTCCGTCTTTTTTTACAAGAGGCAAAACAGCAGCCTTTATGGGGGCAAGAGCAGGAAGTATTTTCATAACCACACGTTCCGAGCCATCTTCTAATCTTTCTTCAGTATAAGCATAACTGATAATTGCAAGGAAGGTTCTGTCTAAACCAAGAGAAGTTTCAACTACATAAGGCACATAACTTTTATTGATCTCGGGGTCAAAATACTGAATTTTTCTACCTGTGTATTTTTGATGAGCCTCAAGATCAAAATCCGTTCTTGAATGAATTCCTTCAATCTCCTTGAATCCGATAGGAAATTCAAATTCTATATCAGCAGCAGCATTTGCATAATGTGCCAGTTTATCATGTTCATGAAAACGGTATTTTGATTCGGGAATACCCAATGACAGATGCCATTTTATTCTTTGTTCTTTCCAGTATTCGTACCACTTCATTTCTTCGCCGGGACGGACAAAAAACTGCATTTCCATTTGTTCAAACTCACGCATACGGAAAATAAACTGACGTGCAACAATCTCATTCCTGAATGCTTTCCCAATCTGTGCAATGCCAAAAGGTATTTTCATCCTTCCGGTTTTTTGAATATTGAGGTAATTTACAAAAATACCCTGGGCAGTTTCAGGTCTTAAATATATTTTATCGGAATCATCGCTTAATGAACCTATTTGAGTGGAAAACATCAAATTAAACTGACGGACATCCGTCCAGTTTTTTGAACCTGAAAAAGGACAAACAACCCCTAATTCCTCAATCAATAATTTAATATCTTCCAAATCATTATTATCCATTGCCGGATATAATCGGTTCTTTATTTCCTCTATCTTTTTTTTGTTAGTAAGAACTCTTGGATTAGTAGATAAAAACTGTGATTCGTCAAAAGTTTCGCCAAATCGTTTTTTTGCTTTTGTAACTTCTTTTTGAATTTTTCCTTCAATTTTTGTAATATGGTCCTCAATCAAAACATCAGCCCTGTATCTTTTTTTTGAATCTTTATTATCAATCATCGGATCATTAAATGCATCAACATGCCCCGAAGCTTTCCAAACAGTAGGATGCATGAAAATTGCCGAATCCACTCCAACAATATTTTCATTATACTGAACCATTGCTTTCCACCAATGGTCTTTGATATTATTTTTCAGTTCAACACCATATTGACCGTAATCATAAACAGCAGCTAAGCCGTCATATATTTCACTCGACTGAAACACAAACCCATACTCTTTGGAATGGGATATAATTTTTTTAAAAAGATCTTCGTTATTTACCATGGTGCAAAAATAGAAAAAAGAAAGAATTTAAAAAAATGATTTTCTGTTTCAGTTTAAGACATTGATTTATAGGAATTTATTTGGTATTATTAATTTCTAATTTCTAATTTCTAATTTCTACCTTATAATAAGGTACAATATTTGTTTAAAATTGCATATTGCAAAACTTGATTTCTATTAACTTTACATAAACTAATTTTTTAATATGATGAAAACAAAAATCCTAATTCTAATAGCCTTACTAAGTATTACGGCAATCTTAACCGGCTTCTCAGTAAAAAATCAAAAAAATTCACAACAAATAGTTTTAGACTTTCCGGTTGACAATGATGATTATGAAAAAGACTGGAAAAAAGTTGATAACTTTATAAATCAGGGATTACCAAAATCAGCTTTAAAGGTTGTTGAAATAATTTATGAACGTGCAAAAAAATCAAATAATGCATCCCAGTTCATTAAAGCAACATTGTTTAAAATGCGTCTTCAAAGTGATTTTAAGGAAGATTTTATTGAAAAAATAATCGTGGATCTTAATGAAGAAATCAAAACTTCAGACGAGCCTGTAACACAAATCCTTCATTCTATTCTTGCTGAAATTTACTGGGGCTATTATCAGGTTAACCGTTACAAATTTTTAAACAGAACCGAAACAATAAATATTAAAAGTAACGACATTAAAACCTGGGACTTGAAAAAAATAATGCAGGAAATCATTTCAAATTATATGCTTTCGCTGAAAAACCCCGCTGAACTGAAAAAAATACCATTAGAAAAATTCAATATTATCATTAAAGAAGAAAAAAACTCAAAAAAATACCATCCGTTCTTATATGATTTTCTTGCCCACCGTGCCATAGATTTTTTTATGAATGATGAAAATTCACTTACTCAACCGGTTTTCAAATTTGAACTCAATAAAGCCGAATATTTTGAGCCTGCCCAAAACTTCGTAAAACTGAAAATTACAACCAAGGATTCTCTTTCACTTAAATTTTATGCTATTGAAATATTGCAGGATTTAATTGCCTTTCACCTTAATGATAAAAATCCGGCAGCACTGATTGATGTTGATTTAAAACGCCTTAAATTTGTAAGCCAAAATGCTTATGGCATTGAATTAAAAGACAGTATTTACCTAAATGCTTTATCAAAACTTGAAAAGAAATATATTGATTTCCAGAATTCCACAGATGTTTCTTATGAAATTGCAAAGCAATATTTTCAGAAAGGTCAGCAATACCAACCTCTTGTTTCCGACAAATATAAATGGGATAAAAAGAAAGCGTATGAAGTCTGTGAAGATGCTATCAGGCGCTTCCCTGAATCCGACGGAGCAAAAAACTGCAAAATCCTCCTTAACCAAATTAAAGAAACTTCACTGAGTCTTACAACCGAATATGCAAACATACCAGATAAACCATTTCTTGGTCTTATTTCGTATACAAATATTTCGGGCATTAATCTCAGAATTATAAAAATCAATCCTGAAAAAGACAGGGAACTAAAACAAAATCTGAAAAAAGAAAATTTAATTAAGGAATATAAAAAATTATCTCCGGTTAAGGAATGGCAGGTTGAACTGATAAATGACGGTGATTTTCAAAATCATTCGGTTGAGATAAAAATGCCCGAAATTCCTTTGGGTTATTATGTTGTTTTGGTTGGAGGCGACAAAAATTTCTCTTTAAAAAATTCTGTTGCTTACAGTTCGTTCTGGATTTCAAACATCAGTTTTATCAGCCAGCAAAAAACCGACGGCACCATTGAATTTTATATCTTAGACCGTGAAAACGGCACACCTGTCAAAAATGTTAAAGCACAAACTTTTATTAAAAATTATAATTACAATACAAGAACTTACGAGTTTCATAAATCAAATGAATATTTATCTGATAAAAACGGTTATTTTAAAATTATAAAAATATCAGGCGACAAATCATTTTATGTTGAATTTTCACATAAAAACGATACACTCATCACCGTGAATTATTTCAATCTGTATCGCCATTTTTATCGCCCGGATGATAAGAAACTGAAGACTTTTTTCTTTACTGACAGGGCAATATACCGCCCGGGTCAAACGATTTATTTTAAAGGAATTATTTTAGAAAAAGACGGTGAAAAATACAAAATCAAACCTGATTATAAAACTTCTGTAACTTTCTATGATGTTAACCGTCAGGAAGTTTCAAAACTTACATTGGTCTCAAATGATTATGGTTCGGTTAACGGAGCTTTTACAGCACCACAAGGTGTTTTGAACGGACAAATGAGCATTGCCAACGAATCAGGTAAGATTTACTTTTCTGTTGAAGATTATAAGCGCCCGAAATTTGAAGTTACTTTCAATCCTGTAAAAGGCAGTTATAAATTAAACGAAGCTCTCACAATAATTGGAAATGCTAAAGCTTATGCAGGAAATGCAATTGATAATGCAAAAGTAAAATACCGGGTTGTGCGAGCAGTCAGATATCCTTATTGGGGATTTTGGTGGAGATGGATTTACCCGCAATCAGCAGAAATGGAAATTACAAACGGATTTACAACTACTGACGAAAATGGTGAATTTGAAATTGAATTTAAAGCAATTCCCGATTTGAGCATTGATAAAAAATTCAAACCTGTTTTTAATTATATGGTTTACGCTGATGTAACCGATATTAACGGCGAAACTCATTCTGCTGAGGAAAGTATTGCTGTTGGCTACAAAACATTATTGCTCAATGTTGACATTCCTGAAAAAGTTAATCAAAATAAACAAAAAGAGTTTAAAATAATATCAACAAATCTTAACGGAGAATTTGTAAATACATCAGGTAAGATTTCCATTTACAAACTAAAACAACCCGACAGAATTTTCAGAAAACGGGATTGGCAACGTCCTGATTTATTTATTATTAATAAAGAAGAATTTTATAAAAATTTTCCTAATGATATTTATGAGGATGAGGATAATGTTTCAAAATGGGAAACAAAAAAGATGATTTCAGATATTTTATTTGATACAGGAAAAGATTCTGTTTTGAAACTTAACAATATTGCTGATTGGATGCAGGGAACATACAAACTAACAATTTCAGCAAAAGATAAATTTGGTGAAGAAGTTGAAATCACAAATTATTTTACCGTTTATTCTACGGAAGCAAAAGTAATCCCCGATAATTCGATCAATTGGTTTACAATGTTAAAAGATAAAGGAGAGCCGGGACAAAATGCCTCGTTTTTAATCGGCACAAAAGAAAAAAATGTAAACATTATTTATGAAATCCAGCATAACGACACTATTAAAAGCAGGCAATTCTTAAAATTAAACAGTCAGCAAAAATTAATTGAAATTCCCATTAAAGACGAGTACCGCGGCAATTTTGCAATAAATCTGGTTTTTGTAAAAAACAACAGGAGCTACCAGAACAATGCTGTTATTAAAGTTCCTTACACAAATAAAGAATTAACCCTTGAATTTGAAACTTTCAGAAATAAATTATTACCGGGTCAAAAAGAAGAATGGAAAATAAAAATAAGAGGAAAGAAAGGTGAAAAAGTTGCAGCCGAAATGCTTGCAACAATTTACGATGCCTCTTTGGACGCTTTCAGGGAAAACAATTGGTTTTTTAATATTTATAAAACATACTACAGTTCATTGGGTTGGAAAACAAACAATTCTTTTAAAACGAAATCAAGCCGCTACTATAAAACTAAAAGTCATGATATAAAATCTTATGTTTTCCGCAATTACGACAAATTAAACTGGTTCGGATTTAATTTTTATGGAAGATATAATATAAGAGGAATGGGTGCTGTGGCTGATGAAGATGTTTTTGCAACAACTGCAATGCCCGAAGGCGAATTAGAAATCTCTGATATTAAACACGAAAAGGACTTAAAAAAATCAACTTCTGAAAAAGAAATACAAGATTCAGAAGAACAAACACAGCCCGTAATATCAAGTCCCAAAATTCAGATCAGGAGAGATTTTAATGAAACTGCATTTTTCTTCCCAAATCTTGAGACAAATAAAGACGGAGATGTTATTATTAAATTCACCATCCCCGAATCACTTACAAAATGGAAAATGATGGGACTTGCTTATACTAAGGATCTGATGATCGGAAAAATACAAAAAGAGCTTGTAACCCAAAAAGACCTGATGGTTATTCCTAATCCTCCCCGTTTTTTCAGAGTTGGCGACACAATAACTTTCAGTGCAAAAATTGTTGATCTTTCTGATAAAGAATTGTCAGGTTATGCTGAGCTTCATTTTTTTAACGCTCTGAGCATGAAACCAATTGATGAGCTTTTGAATAATAAAAATTTCGGGAAGCCATTTTATGTAAAACAAGGACAAAGTCAGGTTTTGAACTGGACAATTTCAATCCCGGGTGGAATTGATGCCATCACTTACAGAATCACTGCAAAATCAGGAAAATTCACTGACGGCGAAGAAATGGCAATTCCTGTCCTCACAAACAGAATACTTGTTACCGAATCATTGCCATTACCGATAAACGGAAAACAAACCAAACATTTTAAGTTCGTTAAACTATTAAATTCATCAACTTCATCTACCATCAGTAATTATAAATTAACACTTGAATTTACTTCCAACCCTGCATGGTATGCAGTTCAGGCATTACCTTACCTGATGGAATATCCTTACGAATGTTCCGAACAAATTTATAGCCGGTATTATGCAAACAGTATAGCATCACACATTGCCAATTCAAACCCGAAAATTAAAAGGATTTTTGAAAGCTGGAAAAATTTAAGTCCTGATGCTTTGCTTTCAAATTTGGAGAAAAATCAGGAACTGAAATCTGTGATACTTGAAGAAACCCCATGGGTGCTTAATGCAAAAAATGAATCCGAACGCAAAAAAAGAATCTCATTACTGTTTGATCTGAACAAAATGTCAAATGAATTGCAAAGTGCTTTATTCAAACTACAGCAGATGCAAACTTCTAACGGCGGCTGGCCCTGGTTCAAAGGCATGAGAGACAGCCGTTACATCACACAGCATATTGTTACCGGCTTTGGTCATCTCGCACATCTGGGAATAAAAAGCTGTAAATCAAATAAAAACTCATGGAATATGATTAAAAAAGCCGTAAGATATTTAGATGACAGAATTAATGAAGATTATGAAAATATTCTAAACAGACACCCTGAAAAAATTGATGAAGACCATCTTAGCCATATTCAAATCCAGTATTTGTATGCCAGAAGTTTTTTCAGAAATGATATTGAAATACAGAAAAAGAATGAAAAAGCATTTAATTATTTTAAAGATCAGGCTGATAAATACTGGGTTGATAAAAATAATTATATGCAAGGGATGATTGCCTTGGCTTTAAACAGATACGGATACAAATCAACCCCTTCGGCAATAATAAAATCCCTGAAAGAAAAGGCACTTTATTCCGGCGAAATGGGTATGTACTGGAGAAATCCTGCCGGATATTTCTGGTATCAGGCTCCGATTGAAACCCAGGCATTGCTGATAGAAGCATTTGATGAAGTAGCTGATGATAAAAAAGCTGTTGAAGAAATGAAGATCTGGCTGCTGAAACAAAAACAAACCCAGGACTGGAAAACCACAAAAGCAACTGCTGAAGCTATTTATGCTTTGATACTCAGAGGAACCGATTTGCTGGCAAGTGACGAATTGGTTGATATTACTATTGGTAACGAAAAAATTGACCCAAAAAATATTGATGGCGTAAATGTAGAAGCAGGTACAGGCTATTTCCGGACATCATGGACAGGCAATGAAATTAAACCTGATATGGGCAATATAACTGTAACAAAAAATGATGAAGGTGTTGCCTGGGGTGCTGTTTACTGGCAGTATTTTGAAAATCTTGATAAAATAACTTCTCATAAAACTCCATTAAGTCTTGAGAAAAAACTATTTGTAGAACAGAATACTTCAAGCGGTCCTGTAATTGAGCCTGTTACAGAAAACACTATTTTAAGGATCGGCGACAAAATAAAAGTAAGAATTATTTTGCGTGTTGACAGGAACATGGAATATGTTCACATGAAAGATATGCGCGCCTCGGCTTTTGAACCTGTGAATGTAATTTCAGGTTACAAATATCAGGGTGGACTTGGTTATTACGAAAGCACACGCGATGCTGCCACTAATTTCTTTTTTAATTACTTAAACAAAGGAACCTATGTGTTTGAATATCCTTTGATAGTGTCTCAAAAAGGAGATTTTTCAAATGGCATTACAACTATTCAGTGCATGTATGCACCTGAGTTTACAAGTCATTCGGAAGGAGTAAGGGTTAGGGTTGGGAAATAAGTTTCAATGTTGTTTTTATTCATCGTTCGTCCATAAAATTAAGTGTTCTTTTTCTCAGTCTTCAGTCTTCAGTCTTCAGTCCTCAGTCATGTTAATCGCTGACTGACTGCTGACTGAGGACTGCTGACTTCATATTAATTTAATCAGTTTTATCAGTGAAAATTTGCGTCTGAAATTTTAAACTCCGGGATATTTCCTCTTGGTAAAATAGTGAATATCCTCAAACTTTTTATAGCCTAATTTTGGAAAGACTTCCATAGAGGTTTTATTCCAGCCTTCAATAAGGCAGGCAATTATTTCAATACCAAAATTGTAAAGTCGTTGCTCGGCTTCCTTAACAAGTAAAGTTGCTATACCCTGATTACGATATTCGGGTAAAACAGCTACACGGTTTATCCAGCCTTTGCGTCCGTCATGTGTTGCTAAAACAGAACCAACTAATTTACCGCTTATTTCGGCAAGCAGAAAAACCGCACAGCCATGTTCCATCTCCTTTTTCATTTTTTCCCTGCTATCACGTCCTCTGGATTTGTAAGGTAAGCCAGCTTTTTGCCATAAATCAACTAAAATGTCATAATCTTCTATTTGAAATTCACGAATATTTATTTGTTGTTTTTTCATCATTAAAAAGCGTTTTAAAATAATATTTATCTTAAATCAGTAAGTAAATTATTAGACGCAGATTTTCGCTGATTAATTATGATTAAATTTTTATTTATTTAATAAAACACCACCTCACAATCGGGATGTTTTGCTTTGTATTTTTCAATTTTTTTCTGTGATATTTTCGTATTATAACATTTTAATTTATTAAGATTAAGGTCTTCAACCGGCTGAAGGCTCTTAACAGAAGTATTAAAACATTCAAGTTGTTTCAGGTTTATAAGGTATTCAAGGTATTTCAGGTTTTTAATTTGTGTTCCCGGACAGATCAATGTTTCCAAACCAATTATATGCTGCACCTGCTCAAAATCCCTTAGCTGCGTGTTTGAAACATCAAGATATTTTAAATTCGGTAAATAAGTCAATGGTTCAATATTACTGACAGGATTATCTGCACATTCAATTAGTTCAAGGTTTGTTAAATTTTTCAAAGGTTTAAGGTCATTGATTTGTGTGCCTGAAAACCTTACTTCTTTCAAATAAGGTAATCTTTCCAAAGGAATCAGATTGGCGATTTTGTTGTTGCCGTTGATGTTAATTTTTCCCAAATTGGCAATTTGCTGAATCTGTTCTTTTGTTGGTGGTGTTCCTAAATTTATATAACTTCTGAAAACATTTTTCCATACTTCAGGTAAATTTTTCCACCAGGTTAACAATTCATCCGTCTGATAAACCACTAAGCACTCCGGCCGTTTTATCCTGAATTGTTTCACCTCATTTATGCCTATGTTTGTACTATCACAGTAAACTATTTTTAACCTGTTTAAATCTACTAATGGTTCTAAACTTTCAACCTGAGTATTATCACAATTTAAATACTCAAGCATTGCAAGATTTGATAATGACGAAAAACTATTAATCAGTGTGTATGAAACATCTAATCTTTCAAGGTTTTTTAAATCTTCGATAGGTTCCAGACTGCTAACCTTTGTTTGTTTACAATCAAAAACCTGAAGATTTATTAAATCTCTTAATGGTTCCAAGTTGCTGATGCCGGTATTTGAACACTGGAATTCATTAAGATACAATAATTTTTTTAAAGGCTCTAAAGTGTTTATTTCTTTATTTCCATTGATATTAATATTGTTTAATTTTATTATCTCGTGAAGCTGTTCTTTTGTCGGAGGAATACTTGCATTAATATAACCGGAGAAAACATTTTGCCAGGTATAATGTATTGTTGCCCACCAATTTTCCAGCTCTTCCGATTCATAAATAACCAAACATTGCGGATTTGATTTCATAAAACGATTGGCAATATCAGTATCTATCAAAGTATTGTCGCAATAGATCTTTTTCAGATCAGGCAAATTCAATAAGGGGTCTAAAACTCCAACAGGTGTATTATCAAAAAAAATTATATGGAGTTTTGATAAATTTCGCAGGGGTTGAAGGCTTTTAACCTGAGTACCGGAAAAGCTCAATATTTCCAGGTTAACAAGTTTTTCAAGTGCATCCAAATTACTGATTAGTGTATTTTGGCAACGCAGATCTTTCAGATGAATCAGGTTTGCTATTGGTTCAAGGCTGTCAATAGGTGTGTTATCACAATATAATCTTTCAAGTTTTGCAAAACCTGATAAAGAAGATAAATCTTCAATCCGGGTATTGTCGCAAAATATGTCCTTTAAATCTGTGGAATATCTCAGCGGAGCCAAATTTTCAACAGATGTTCCCGAACATTCAAGTATTTCCAGTTTGGTAAGGTTTCTTAAAGGTAAAAGTTCATCAATTAAAGTGTTGGAGCAATTCACAGTTTGTAAATTGGTGAGTTTGCTCAATGGCTTTAAATTTCTGATATTTATATTGTCAGAAACATCAATTTCAGTAATATTTATAATTCTTTTTAGTTCATTGTAGATTTCTTCCGGGTCAATCTTAAGTGTGTCAGGCATTGTGACCGGCATTGTATCAGCATTTTTAATAAATAATGTATCACTATCAAAAACCAATAAAGTATCAATTTTAATTATTGAAAATGTATCCTTTTCTTTTACAAGAGTTGAATCGGTAAATGAAACTATATCAAAAATCAGTATAGAATCATAAAGTATTTTTTCTGCCCCGAGAATCTCTTTCCATACAAAAGGTAAATTATTCCACCAGTTTCTCAGGTCTTCTTTTTCATCTAATTTTGTAGTATAAATGCTTGCAATTTTCAAATCCTGATTTTCTTCATCAAGATTAATTTCAATATATCTTATTTTATTATTATTAACAGAATCATTATCTATTGTCACGCCAATCAGGTTTCTGTTGAGTTTTATCTTAAAGAATAATTGATTTTCTTCATTCACATTATGGCTGATATCCTCAATCGTAAATTTGAATTTTACATTTTTAAAAAAGAAATCAATATCTTTTAAATATGCCTGAACATCTTTATTTGTTATAATTATCCTGTTTTCATCAAGGTCATCCTCAACTTGAACTTTATCATTTTTAAAGATTTTAAGATAACTCTGATTAAAAATAATGTCTTTTTCTTTCTGACTAAACTCATCACTCCCGATAGAATTAAAAGTATATTCCAAAAAATTAACTAATTGCTTTGCCTGATTTTCATAAATTTCAACTTCGTTTTGAGGCAGGCTGTCAAAAATTATAACCTGAGACCTTAATAGAACAGTGAAAAGCAAACAAGAAACAAGAAAAATAAATTTCATTTTTATCCAGGCAGAACACAATATGCTGTGTCTAAGCTGTTTGTGTATATTGCAACAATTGATTACAGAAGTGGAATAATGAAATGGTAGAGTGATGAAATGATGCATATGAATATTAATTTGTGTTTGTCTATTTGGATAAAATTTTAGATTTTAGAATTAAGAATTAATACATTGAAGATTAATAAGTTATACATCGAACGGGGTAACGATTTATGATTTTAGAAGTATTTGAAAATCATAAATCTAAAATCTGCAATCCCGATAGCTATCGGGATGTTCGTAAATCAATTTTTAATAAATACTTCGACATTATGGACAAACACTAGTTATTCATGATAAATATACCTCATTAATATACTTCTCTCATCTTCAGATATTTTTAACAGATTTGAAATAAGCCATCCCGAATTATATGATCTTCTGTTAAAATCAGATAACTCAAAATACCAGCCATTTATCTGGAAAAAATGAAATTTAACATTAATTACGGTTTCAAATTTAAGATTTGATTTTTTAAATTCATAAATAAAAAGTGTTAAATAATCAGGATAGTATTCTTTGGCTGCATATTGCTCAATAATTTCATTTTTATTAAATATTTTTATAAGGTTCATAAAATCAAGCTCATGGCTTAAGGGATGAAGGAATTTTTTATCAGACTGAGCAATAGTATCATGATTTAAAAAAAGTTGATGAAAGGGTTGAAAATATACATTTGTAATCACCCATTTTGAACCAATTTTTTCTTCCTCTAACTTTAAAAATAATGTCAGGGTTTCCTCTTTATCATAGTAAATAAATTTTGTTTTAACCTCGGCAAACCAGTTGCCGCCGTGAAAATTCAGGAAAGAAGGATTTTTTTTATTTACTACTTCATCAATAAATTCTTTTTTAAATTCCTTTTTAAAATTAATACTTTTTTCATCAAAAAGCATATTAAGAAACTTTTTTCTGAAATAAGGATTATGAAATAAACTGTCATTTATAGAAAACCGTTCTCCGTATTGATCTTCTTCAGCATTAAAACGTCTGAAGAATTGACCTACCTGCTTGGTTTGTGCATACAAAATACTCTCATCGCCAATATAATTGCCGATTACCTGCGAATTTGAATTAAAAGGATAAAGAATTAAAGAAAATAACAAGATCAGAAAGTATCTCATGGCATTGTTTCGGTTACTCTTACATCACCTAACAGCACATCCCAGAATCCAATCAGTCTGCCGCCGATTTGGGTTTGTTTACGTTCAACATATACTGTGATGTCTTTTTTTGTTGTATCAACATATTTCAAGCCGTCGCCCGATTCTCCCTCAAAACGCTGGTAAATAGTTATTACACCAACATATCGTCCGTCGGGTTGTAATTCAAGATCACTGATGTATTGAATATTATACCATTTAATTGTAACTTTATCATAATTCAGAGCCATCAAACGTTCAAAGTATTCTCTAATGCCATAATATTTTATTTCTTCCCTGTGCAAAGATGAAACACCCATCTGACTGTTTTCGGCAAAAAGCTCAAGTGTCCGCTCAATCACACGGTTTGCTTCCGACCATGGAGTTTCCTTGTTCCCGATTATAGAAATATATTTACTCAGGTCTCGTATCTTTTCAAGTGCCAGACTGTCAATTGCCTGCTTTCGTTCAGGACTGATATTATCCTGAGAAAAGACATTTGTTGTAAGCGAAACACAAAATATTGCTAACAATAATATTTTACTTTTAAACATGATTTTTACTTTTTGATTAATTCTATTTCCGTTATTTTTCCGTTAGTATCAGACACAACATTTTCAATACGTTTATCATATTTTTTTTGATCCATTAAATATTCAAGGTATTTTTTTATTGTTGTGGGGCGGTCGTAATCGTTAAACCCGTCTGCCTGACTAATAATAATCAAAACAAGAGCATTTTCAGAAGCAAATAAAGTTAATGCTTTTTTTATTCTGTCGTTTGCTATGGTAAAATTTTCAGCACCGGCTACTGCTATAAAATGTGCATTAATATTTTCATATTTTGCAGTAGCTTTTTTTGCTTCGGCTATTTTTCTGAGTTCTTCCTCTTTTTTCTTTTGTTCGGCTTCTTTTCTAAGCTCTTCCTGTTTTTTCTTTTGTTCGGCTTCTTTTTCCCATGCTAATTGTGCTTCTGCCTTTGCAATCTTTTGCTTGCTTTTACATCCCGTGCCTGCTGCAAACAACATTATCAAAAAAAAGATAATAAGCCAGGTATTAAATATTTTTTTAATCATAATTATATAAGTTAAAATATAAACAAATATGTTATCAATAATAAAACCATGTTACTGGTTACCCATACGGGCTAACTTCGTGTCGCTGGTTACTTGTTACTGGTTTCTGGTTACTGGTTTCCACAAATGGTTTTCATTTGGAAATATTAACGGAATAATAATCACAAAATTATTATAATTTGAAAAAAAAATTTACTTTTGCAAACTATTAAAATCCAAAAATTAAATCAACCAACACATTTCTGATGAAAAATTACCTTTTATTATTATCAAAATTAAGCTTTATCCTTATCGTTTTTATACTATTATTTTCTTCATGTGTTCCACAAAAAAAAATCAGATACCTGCAAAGCAAAATCGAAACTCAAAAACATTTCTATAATAGAAAATATTTTAAATATAGAATTCAGCCAGGAGACAATTTATACATACGAATTAATAGCCTTGACGAAAGAGCAAATCTGATCTTTAATAACGAAAC
>JAUWKH010000111.1 GCA_030614305.1 Bacteroidota bacterium | reverse complement strand
CGTTGTATCAGTCATTATCCAGAAAGGTCGCAAACCAGGACAAAAGCATCGCCCGGAAACTAAGTAATTACTATCGGATGTAACACTTAAAAAATAACCTTCCTCATTATATATAGTTGAATCTTCCTGAGCCAGATGTTGTATCCACACCGGCTCACCTGTTGCATCCAATTTTACAAGACTTATCCTGTAATTACTTGCATAACCACCATAATATTTCATCATTCCTACAAAGCAACCGTCTGATAGCGGTATTATTCCGGTTCCGTAATTGTCATCAGGAGATATTAAAACCGTACACCATTCAATTTCGCCACATGCATCAAGTTTAATAAATGTTGGATCAAAATTCCCTGGATTATATTTGCTTGTGGAAGCTGCTATAATCATCCCGCCATTATTGGTTTTTTCCAAAATTGAAAAGAAAGTATGGTAACTTAAATCACCATACTTTTTCTCCCATAAAATATTTCCGTTTATATCTGTTTTTATCAGCAATGCAAATTGTGCAGGAATATTACCTCTGTCAATCAAACCGGCTATTAAATAACCTTTATCATAATCTTCTTTTAAGTTATAAATACGATTATGTATGTTGTCTCCATATATTCTTGGCCAGCCCTGTGAATATAAATTATTAAAAAATAATAAACTTCCAATGATAAATAGCGTGTATTTTAAATTTTTTAACATTTTCTATTTATTTTGAAATAGTAAGCTTTTCTGTTTCCAATAGCTCATTACCTGCATACAAGTTAAAAATATAAATGCCGTTAGGTTTGCTTTTTAAATTAAGCACTATTTGGTTTTGTTTATCTTTCAGCTTAAAACTATACACCATTTTTCCATTCATATCAGTTATAATTACCGTGCAATTTACAAAAATTTCTATCAAATCATATTCCAAAATTACATAATTTCCGGCAGGATTAGGAAATAACTTTAAATAATCTGTTTCAGGTTTTTTTATTTGTGAAGGATAAATATTGTAAACAGTTGATGACTCTTCAAGTTTTACTAATACATTCACAATTTCTACTAAAGTTATTTGTTTAAAATAAGGTTTTATTAACAACAAGCTTATTTTAAAGCCTAAAAAATCGCCGATAGATATCTGGGTAACAATTAACGATTTTTAATTTATTTTTTCATATTTTTGTCCTCTGAAATTTAAAGAAACTTAGCTTAGAGATGATAGATACTTCCACTAAAAAAGAAACAGCAATACTGGTTGGATTAATAACAAGACAACAGGATAAGGAAAAAATTAACGAATATTTAGATGAACTTGAATTTTTAATTGATACGGCAGGAGGAATACCTGTAAAACGCTTTGTCCAGACACTTGATATTCCAAACTCAAAAACATTCGTAGGCTCGGGAAAATTAGATGAAATAAAACAATATGTTGAAACTGCCGATATTGACCTTGCTGTTTTTGATGATGAATTAAATCCTTCACAAATTCGTAATCTTGAAAGAGCTTTAAACTGCAAAATACTTGATCGTACAAATTTAATACTTGATATATTTGCAAGCCGTGCAAGGACGGCTAATGCAAAAACACAGGTTGAATTGGCACAATATGAATATCTTCTGCCCAGGCTGACAAGGATGTGGACCCACCTTGAACGCCAAAGAGGTGGTATCGGATTAAGAGGTCCGGGGGAAACAGAAATTGAAACCGACCGGCGAATTATTCGTAATAAAATTTCCCTGCTCAAGAAAAAATTGATTCATATTGATAAACAAAAAACAACACAAAGAAAAAACAGGGAAAGTTTAGTGCGGGTTGCTTTAGTGGGTTATACAAATGTAGGGAAATCAACACTCATGAACCTTCTAAGTAAATCAAATATTTTTGCTGAAGATAAACTTTTTGCCACTCTGGATACAACCGTACGGAAAGTTGTAATTAATAATCTGCCTTTCCTGATATCCGACACCGTTGGTTTTATACGTAAACTTCCGCACTGGATTATAGAATCATTCAAATCAACTCTGGATGAAGTAAGAGAAGCTGATATACTTATCCATGTAGTAGATATTTCTCACCCCGGTTTTGAAGAACAAATGAATATTGTGAATCAAACTCTTGCGGACATTCAAGTAATTGATAAACCAATAATCACGGTCTTTAATAAAATTGATATTTACACTTTTGTTGAAAAAGAAGAAGATGACCTCTTGCCAATAACAAAAGAAAATATCTGCCTTGAAGACATGAAAAATTCATGGATGGCTAAAATTAATACACCTTGTCTGTTTATTTCAGCTACTGAAAAACAAAATTACCAGGAGTTGAGAAAAATACTTTATGAAGAAGTGAAGAAGATTCATATTAAGAGATATCCTTATAATGATTTTTTGTATTAGAAGCTAAAAAAATGTTTGACGTTTGACGTTTGATGAAAATAGATATATTTGCCTGAAATATTAATCTTCTGATAAAAATGAAAAAATACCATCTGATTTTACTTTCAATTTTTTCGGGAATATTGTTTTCTATTGCCTGGCCTGTAAACGGTTTTCCTGTATTTTTATTTTTTTCGTTCGTACCTCTGCTTTATATTGAAGATTTTATTTACAAAAACAAAAAGAACTTCAGCATATTCAGCATTCTTTTTTATTCCTATCCGGCTTTTTTCGTTTGGAACTTACTCACTACCTGGTGGATATGGAATTCAACGGAAACAGGAGCAATTATGGCAATACTGTTGAACTCGCTTTTTATGGCTGTATTTTTTAATCTTTACCACATCACAAAAAGAATATTATATAAAAATAATCAGGGCTATTTCATCTTAATTTTTTATTGGATAACATGGGAATTTTTACATCTTGACTGGGATCTTTCATGGCCATGGCTTAATCTCGGAAATGGATTTGCATCTTATACAAAATGGATTCAATGGTATGAATTTACAGGCATTTTCGGCGGAACATTCTGGATATTACTTGTTAATATTATCATTTATAAACTATTAGTTGAATTACTGAACAAAAACAAATCATTGAAAAAGATCATAGTTTTATCTTCCTTTTCACTTTTATTAATTTTTTTACCAATAATATTTTCATACATTATTTATAACAATTATGAAGAAGAAAAAAATCCTGTAAATGTTGTTGTTGTCCAACCTAATATTGATCCATATTCCGAACAATATAATTTACCTCCTTCGGTAATAATTGATAAAATATTTAAGCTTGCCGAACCTGAAATTGACAGTCTTACCGATTTTGTTGTTTGTCCGGAATCTGCCAATCAGGAAGACATCTGGGAAAGAAATATAAAAAATTACCCATCAATAATTCAGTTAAAAAAGTTTATAAAAAAATATCCGTATATAAACTTTGTTATTGGAGCTTCAACATATAAAAGGCTGGAACATGAGCAAGCCTTCACTAATGCTGCCAGAAAATTCCATGATAGTGACAATTATTATTACGCATACAATACAGTTATTTTTCTTGATTCATCAGATATTATCAGGCTTTATCATAAATCAAAACTTACTCCGGGAGTTGAAAAAATGCCTTCATGGAAAATATTAAAACCTTTGGAAAATTTTGCAATAGACCTTGGCGGAACCATAGGAACGCTTGCAACTGATAAAGAAAAAAAAGTATTTAATACAAAAGATTCATTAAAAGTTGCTGTGCTTATTTGCTATGAATCGGTTTACGGAGAATTTATTACAAAATTCGTAAGGAATGGAGCCAACCTGATTTTTTTGATCACTAATGACGGTTGGTGGGGAAATACACCCGGTCACCGTCAGCATTTTTCATTTTCTCCTTTAAGAGCAATTGAAACCCGACGAAGTTTTGCAAGGTCGGCAAATACCGGTATCTCGTGTTTTATCAATCAAAAAGGCGATGTATTTCAAAAAACCGAATATTGGATTCCGGCTGTTATCAAACAAAACATCAATGCTAATTCAAAGTTAACTTTTTATGTTAAGTGTGGGGACTATTTAGGCAGAATTTCCGCTTTTATCAGTGCCTTGTTTATCCTTATCACTATTTCCATGGGTATTGTCAACAGAAGAAAACCACTTAAGCTATCTTGATACTGGTTTCATGTTTCATTTTCAGATTTCCTATTTCAGTCGGCAATTAAATTTGTTTTTTGATAGAATCCAAAGGATTCAAATGTTTATAGAAAAATATTCCGCTTTCAACTGCATTTTTTCCACGTTCACCGTAATAAAATATATTTTTATTTATATGATGATTTTCTTTGCATAAATTATTTATAAATTTGAACTATGTATAAATTAAAATTATTTTTTATTTCAGTTGTAATAATAATATCCTGTAATAAGGTATTTTCTCAAAATATTACTCAAACCATTAAAGGGCAGGTAATTGAAAAGCAAACACTGGCACCACTCCCGGGAGCTACAGTAATTTTGCTGGAAACCGAACCTGTAGTTGGCACAATTACCGGTATTAACGGATATTTTACTCTTGAAAATGTTCCTGTGGGTCGGGTAAGTTTACAAGTAAGATATATAGGATACCATACTGCTACAATAAATAATCTTAATCTTATGTCGGGTAAAGAATTGATAGTGAATATTGAAATGGAGGAGAAGGTTCTAAAAATGGATGAAATAGTAGTAACTGCCACGCGAAAAGGTGAGACAATGAATAAAATGTCAACCATTAGTACCAGAACATTTTCTATTGAAGAAAGCCAGCGATTTGCAGGAGCAATGAATGATGTTTCAAGAATGGCTGCTAATTACGCAGGTGTTTGTACTTCTAATGATGCATTGAACGATATTGTTATTCGCGGCAATTCACCGTCAGGATTATTATGGCAACTTGATGGCGTTGATATACCAAATCCTAATCATTTCGGACAATTGGGCGCTACAGGCGGTCCTGTAAGTATGTTAAATAATAACGTTCTTTCAAATTCAGATTTTATGACAGGCGCCTTCCCTGCGGAATACGGAAATGCTCTTTCCGGTGTTTTTGACTTGCGACTGCGTAATGGAAATTATGATAAGCATGAATTTCTCGGACAGGTTGGCTTTAATGGTTTTGAACTTAGTGCAGAAGGCCCGATTTCCAAAAACAATAATTCTTCATACATAATCAACTATCGTTATTCTACAATGGGGGTTATGCAGGCAATAGGGATTGATTTTGGTACAGGCACGGCTCTTCCTAATTACCAGGATCTAACATTCAAATTTAATTTTCTTACTAAAAAAATAGGAAAAATATCAATTTTCGGACTTGGTGGGATCAGCGATATTAATTTTTTATATAGCGAAAGAGATACTACTAAAGATGATGAAGATTTTTATACTTATAATAATCGTGATATTCTGTCAAAAAGCAAAATGGGTGTAATTGGTGTTTCTCATACTTTAATAATTAACAGCACCACTTATTCAAAGCTGATTGTAGGTGCATCAGTAATGTTTAACGAAAATGTTGTCGACTCGGTTAGTACCGTAACAAATATACCAAAACCTTATGTTCACATGAAATTAACTGATTCGAGGGTTTTTGGTAATTTTTATATCAATAAAAAAATCAATTCGCAGAATAATTTCAGAATAGGTATTGATGTTAAAAGGATTGGCATGAATTTGACTGATTCTATATATGAAGCTTCCAAAGACAGGTTTGTTACAAGGGTTGATAATAATGATTTTACTTATTTGTACGAAGCATATATTCAATGGCAATATAAACTAACAGATAACCTGGTATTTAATCCGGGTATTCATTACCAGCAATTGGCACTGAATAACAGCAATTCCCTTGAACCGAGATTTGGAATAAAATGGCATTTGTCAAATACTCAATCGCTTGGATTTGCTTACGGATTACATAGTATTTCCCAGCCCTTAACTGTTTATTTCAAACAGATTGAATTGCCTGATTTAAATTATTTCCTGCCAAATAAGAATCTGGATTTTACAAAAAGCAATCATTTTGTTTTGGGATATGATATTTACTTCAATAAAAATCTAAGATTTAAATCAGAAGTTTATTATCAGGATATATTCCATGCATT